>CAYZVE010000001.1:0-13091 GCA_964481805.1 uncultured archaeon
TACCGCATTGGTGACATTCCATTCCGAGCCATTGGCTGGCATGGTGAGGTTGTTCTTTAGTTGACCATACAAATAATATAACTGTGAAGAATGACCCATTTCTGTATCTTCATAACAAAGGTTATCTTTAACTTCTACATACCAATACATTACACCAGCTTCATAACTACAATTAGGGACAAAATTATGCGTCATCACACCGGTTTCGTCTGTTATTTTCACTTCATGTCCCCAATCATATGTTTCTGAAGAATCCACAATTCCGAAATAGAAGCTTCCATTTATCTCTCCACCTTCTTCAGTTATATTAACAACAGGATCTGAAATTTTATCATCGTCTTTCGCTGTTACAGAAAATGTCTGGCTTCCTCCAACCCTATTAACTGATACACCAGCTCCTTGATTTACCTGAAATGTTACACTGTCCTGTTGCAAAGTTACAGTAAAATTAGCAGTTGATGTTTTCAACCCATAACTATCAGTGGCATTGAATTTAAGAGTCACCAGAGGGTTAGTTGAATAATCAATACAATTGAATGTTGGATAAAATGTCTTTAGTTGTTCACCAACACACTCTCCAACACCACAATACTGTGTTGATAAATATTCCCAATCCCCACCATTAACACTCTTCCATAAGCTTATATTAATGGAATTTGTATCGGGATCCTGAACTGTAACTGTTGCCGTAAATGGATAACCCCAACCCTCTTCAAATGGGTCTATACCTTCATTAGAAAGCGTAGGTGTTTTTCTAATCTGGAATGCATTTGTTTTTAGGTAATAACCATTATAGTAATATGCCTTACTGGAATTCATTTCTATGTCCCTCCAGCCAACCCCCTGATCCCATGAATCCCAATTTCCAGTATAGTTTGCACCGTTTGGGTTTTGAGGATCTGATGCATCCTGTTCATCTGCCTTTATCCTGAAATTAGGTATAGCTCCAGAGACAGCTTCACATTCATCGCTGATATTACCCTCTATATAAACCATGTCACCCTCGTTGTAAACCGTTTCATTTGGGTTTATGACGAAATCCGTCAAAGTTGAATTGATATAAAGGGTAAAATTGATAGAAGTGTTTGCAAAATATCCACTATCACCAGACCCAGAAGTACCTTCAAAGGTTACATTCCACCATTGCTGCCCTGTTTTATATAAAGGTGAACAAGATGGGTTAAAATACTTCCTTACAACACCAGACTCATCAGAAGTGTTCTGCATCTGTCCAATCTGATCTGTATTAGACCATTGGCCTGCTTGTGTGGTCACATAAAATTTAATAGTTTTCCCTGGAACAACAGCATAAGCAGAGCCTGTATAAGTAGAAACGTTAATTTCAAGAATGGTTGTATTATCTCCTAACCTGCTTACATTTGAATTTTGGCCATTATTAATAGTAAAGAATATTGGCCTTCTTGTTACATTATAAAACTTGGTTGTTGTTATATTTGTGCCGCCATGCGTATCAGAGACATTTATGAACCATTCATAATTTCCTATATACTTCCCGCCATTTGTGTTAATTGTGAAATACTTCTGCTCATTTACACAGTCATTGCAACTTTGTGCACCATAAAGTGAGAATTCTGTATTCCAGCCACATGGTATGTCAGTTGATGTTGAAGTATTGCCGTCAGTGCATTTTCTCCATAAATAGACTGTTACATTGTCGTCGTCGTCTGTAACCCTATAATAGATTTTGAAGCTAGTTCCCCAGACACCAGAAGTTGGGCTTGCATATGCTTCTGAACTTGGGAGTTGAGGGCTCTTTTGATGATGAAATCTGTTAGTAAATATTGATATATTCGGATTGTAGTTGGTCTGGGTTGAATTCATTGTAATTGAATAATTACCTTCTGGTAAACCAGTTACGTTCCAGCTTGTATTATAATATGTCCCGTTTTTTAATGCTGGGTCTGGGTCTGTTAAATAATTATATGACTCATGGGATATGGTGAAATTTACAGTTGAATCATTCAAGTTATCATCTTGACAGTCACTTGTTATATTCCCGACTACTGTGACATTTTCCAAATCATTAAAAACATTTTCATTTGGCTCAACAACAAGATTAACCAAATCCCCTTTTATTGTCAAGGAATATTCCTCTGAACTATTTGAATCCTCATAACATTCATCTCCAACAATTCCAGCCTTCCATTTTTGGGAGCTGCTAGCCTCATATTTGACAGACGTACAGTTAGGGTTGAAAGTGTAATTTATGTAGCTTATTGAATCACTGCTTATATTGCCACTCCCAGAATCATAATCAGTTGTGTTATATGTTACCCAAAATCTACCTGCAACAACAGCATTTCCCACCAGGACATTCTTTGTGGTATCATTAATTCTTATTGCAAGATTCCTATATTGGTCGCCTGATCTGTTGACCACACTACCACTTCCAACAGGGTTAATAAATTCAACATCATCTTTCTCTATTGAAAAATCAAAAGGACCGTGGTCAACTGAAACAGCAGAAGATGTGCCTGAATCATCACTGGCATTGAACTTATAATACATGATCCCTTTATTTAAACATGTATAAGTGCTTTTGTTAAAGTATATGGTTAGTTCATTGCTTTGCGTACAATTTTCTTCACAAATTTGGCTGTCTATTTGCGTCCAAGGCCCACTTTCACTTGTGGATTCCCATAAGAAGACGGTCACAGTCTGCATATAATTTACATCTGTGACATTAACCGAGAAATTGAAGTTGGAACCCCATCCCCCTGGGTTCGGATCAACAGTTCCTTCTGAAAGGCTTGGAGGTGAGTTTGGTGGAACTTCCAAACCAAATGCACCCCATTTGACGTAAGATCCATTTAAATAATAAGTGACATTTGTTACGTTCATTTCGACTTGGTATGTGGTATTTTCAAAGGTTTTAGTATCCCATGAACAAGAATACATACCGCTTCCAAGATATGTGACTTCATCCATGCAAAGCGTGTCATTGGCATCTGGATAAGTCTCATTTACATAAACTCTAAAGGTCACATTAATGCCTGCAGGGTTATTAATCACATTTCCACAATCGTCCTCGACGACTCCTGTGACATTTATTAATTTATTATAATAGACAGTCTCAACTTCGTCTATAGTTTCATTGTATATTTTTATATCATCAAGCTCGGTTTGATATAAAAGATGCCCTTGAATTGTTATATTGAAAATACTTGAATTCTGGTTAACATAGTTTGCATCATTTTTTGTATAGGTTGTCCAGTTCTGGGGACCAACATCATAGCTACAGTTTGGATTGAAATCAATATAAGCCTCCCCATTAGAATCAGTTGTACTGGAATTATAGACCAGATAATTCGTTCTGTTCGTTGTTGTATTAAAATAGATTGTTGCATCAGGGTTTGATGCATTTTCATCCCTGTCAGTATCATTAACATAAACTTTAAGTGTCCCGTAATTGCTTCCGCTTCTGTTTACAACTGTTGCATTTCCAGAAACATGTGAGATATTGATGTCATCCTTCCCTATTATTATTATATCATTCCCTGAAGTGTATTCTGTATTCAACATGAATTTGTAAAACCATGTACCTTGATCTTCATAAGTGAAGTTCCTATACCAATATTTTGTTTCACCAACACAATCTGGATAAATACAATCTTTGAGTGTTTGATTTAAGCAATAAGATTCATCGCACTCAGTTGAACCAGGTGGCGTCCCTTGATTTATGTGGAAAGTTACATTATAAACTGTGTCTGGATCACCGGAGGATGAGTTTATTGAAAAGTTCCAGTTCCTGTAGCCCCAACCCTCGGAAGATGGTGTGACAGATAAATTTTGAAGCTTATATATTGGTGAAATATAAAATAAACCTGGAGTATCGTTATGTACGCTATAATTATAATAGTGGTCTGTTAAATCTGTGAACATTGTTACGTTATAGTAGCCCCTTGGTGTATCTATAGTTGTTTTCCAATAGCATGTAAAAACATTCTCACCTATAACACTCACATCAGAACATTCAAAGCTTGACGTGGAATTGTTAGCGTAGAATGATACTGTTGGTAATATGGCAGCGTGGCAGTCATCATAAGTATAACCCTGGAAAAATACAGTATCTTCTTGGGTTGGCTCTTCATCCCCATTTGGCTCAGTGAATGTTATATTTATGTCCCCAGTTACATTCAAATAAAGTGGATAATAATCATCTGTATTATTGTCCTTGTAGCAAGACTGACTGCTTATAACAGCTTTCCAACTCTGATTGCCAACACTATATTTTGATGGTAAACAAACTGCCGTGAAATTGTTTGTAGCATTACCAGCAGCATCTGTTGCATTTACAATCCCGGAATTCCATGTTGACCTATCATAAGTCACATAAAATCTAATGTCCAAACCAGGAATTACAGTACCATTGGCATCGCTTGCATTAACTACAAACGTAGCCGGGAACTTATTTCTTCTTGTTTCCGCATTATTTCCAGATACATACTCCAGCAATACCGTATCCTTCTCTACAATAAAAGATTTAATTTCTGGCGTCTGATTATATGTACCATCATTGTCTGTTGCATAAATTTTGAAATATTTTGTCATAACATCAGAACATTGCGGATCCCAGCTAAAGTTGCTTGTTCCCCAATTGATTGAAACATTTTCTGTTATGTTTTGTATCTCGGTCCAAGGGCCTGAAGGCGAAGATGCTATATATAATACATGTGTTATGTTGCTCAAGGAATTTGTTTTTGAAGTTATATTAAAGGTGAAATTGGATCCCCACTCTCCTGTTTCAGGGGTGACCGTATTGTTTTCCAGATAAATATATTTTGGTGGCGTGACATCCACAAAAAATGCATCTGTCTGATTGAAATTATAACATGTCTCTCCTGAATCAACATATGCTTTCCAGTTCTGCATACCCTCTGAATAACTTTCGTCTGGGTAGAATTCATAAGTCACATTCCCGACTTCATCTGAATCTGCTGTATCCTCTTTTTTATAAGTCCCGCCTACACCATTCGTTGTAATATTGAAACCCAACGTTAATGGGTCCTGCAATATATTTGTCCCCAAACTTGTATCATTTATTTGCAAAATAAATTCAGCGGGTATACTTTCACTAGCTGAACTATCATTTCCTTCTATCAGGTCGATGCTGATATTATGTTTTAGCACTAAAAATGAGTCTGAATTTCCAACATAATCCCCGCCTGCAACAGATGTTTCATAAATATTGCCTAAATTATCAGACACGTTAAATCTGAAAAACCATGTTCCTTCATCAGCACAAGTATATGTTTTATTCCAAGAGAATGTTGTATTGGAACATGAAGTGCAATTTTGTGCCCCACCAACTTGAGCCCAAGTGTCTCCAGATTTTCTTTCAAAAAGTGTTATTGTTACGTTATCTCCTATTTCATCAGTTACATTAACGGTAAAGTTATATTCTAATCCCCATATTGCGGATCTGTTAACAACATTAGCTGCCTTAACTATTGGTATTGTCGTTAAATAAAACGCGTCAGTAACATTATCAGACCCATTCCAATAATATGTCTTGTTTACATCTAAAGTAATGTTATACCAGCCTTCTGACTTGTTAGAGGAATCCCACCATTTTTGATAAAACCCACTTCCTATATCATCAGGAGAGAAGGTGAAAGAAGTTGTGTTTGTTGAAAGGTTGAAAATAGCTGTAGATCCAGAAATGGAATTACCACAGTCATCCTGGACTTTTACCTGATGAAATATCAGTTCTCCCCAGTCATGTGTATTACTATCTAATGGAGAGAGTATTGTAACATTTAAATCTCCCATGATAGTCAAATTATACGTAATTGATTGGTTTTCATAATAACATTGGTCTGATTCATTCACCTGAGCTTTCCATCTATGTGAATTGGCCACATATTCTGGATTACTGCAATTGGGATTAAAATTAAGAGTAACATTACCGACATCATCTGTCTGAAGTAAATGGCCATCATCATAGAGGGTTAAAAGAGGGTATCCAAGATATGTCACCCACATTGTGACATTTACACCACTGCCGAGATAAGTTCCATTTTTGTCTTTTAATCTTAAAACCAATGGATCTATCTGATCATTTGATCTGTTTGCTATGCTTTCATTCCCAGAAATATATTCAAATATAACTTCATCCTTTCCAACAGTGAAATTACGGGATGGAGTTTCATCATAATAATTTGTTGGGTCCTCTACACTAAATTTATAATAAAATAATCCTTTTTCACTACAATCAAAGGAATAAGATAAATTTATTCTGCTCGAATCGGTAGAATTGGTAAATACGGTATCATTAACAGCAACAAAACCAGCCCCCTTGTTGATATACAAAATAACATTAATACTGTCATTATTTAAATCATAAACATCAACTGAGAAATTAAAAATTGATCCCCAACTACCTAAAGCCCCATAAGTTACTCCATTTACTGTTTCATTTTCCAATATAGGTGGTTGAGAACTTCTAACTTTAACAAATAAATTTGTCGGGTTCCTCACATCATGTTGGGTATACGACCAACCATGACATATGTTGCTTATACCTAAAAATTCCCCCGATCGTTTATAACCATCCAATAAGAGCGATATTACTTCAGATTTAAAATAACTTGCATTATAGCTTGATGCAGAATTATTTATTATTACAGGATTACTTTTGAAAGGATGGTCAACCCCATTAGTCCAAGTCCATAATAAATAACTATATGACCCATCAGAAGACACAATTGATATGTTTCCACTGTCTCCTGCATCCCAATTTGATGAGTCCGCGCATTGTGCAGTAGCAGATCCAGCAGTTATTTGAACCCATTCTAAAACTTGGTCTGAAACATATTCATCTCTCGTCGAATCCGGAAGGCCTTCAAAAGTATGGTAGATGTATTTTTTTTGGGCATTATTTTCCAAATAACACCCCCTACCTATTGCTAAACTTCCATCGCATACACCTCCAGTTGTCTCATCCTTTTTATAATATGCACCTGTAAGAAGGTTAATTTCTCTTTCATCCTGCGTGCAATTTAAATAGAAATAAATATTCCTTTTGCTTCCTGGGGACATACTTTCAGGGAGACTGAATACTAATTGTTTTGAAGAATCATTTGACTCTATTGCATTGCCTGGGTTTGTTATATTACAATAAGTAGCTACATCCCATGTCTCATTATGGCTTAACCTTGTTTTTATATCCACGGTAAAATTCCATAGGCTGGCTGAGGCTGTTCCACCTCCAACATTTTCTACTGAAATATTGTAAAGATATATTTGATTTGGCTCTACAGATCTGGGAGTACTGTTGATAGTCAAATTAAAATTAAAATGTACGCCCAGACTTTCATTTGCAAAAGTATCACTTATTATTGGCCATGTTTCGCTTTCATAATCAGTAAAATAATTATTTTGGGAATCTTTAAATTTAACAGTCCAATTCCCTAATTCATCATAAATCAAAGTTGTTGGCATTTGCAGCCCATAATCAAAAATCCTGAAATCATCTATAGGAAGCCTTTCTATGTTCCATACTATTATCCTGCTAGTATCAGGCATTGTTATTATATTAGAAGCACCATTTTCCATAGTATATGTGGTATCCAAAGAGAAGCCCGAAGGAACTGTTTCATTAAAAGTAATGTTTTCAGCTAAAGCACACCCATAATTGTGAACAATAAGCTTGGGGTATATTGTATTCAAGGTTTTTGCCCCATCTGGAGATTCCCTGGTGACCCTAATAATAGGACTTGGCATAGCTAATGCTAAGGTCATATTTTTATTTCTTAAGATATTGTTGCCATCCACATATGTATAGTTAAGGCTAATATTGTAATTGCCAGAGGATGAAGGAGTTGTAAGATTGAATATAGTATAATTGATATCGTTAGAAGGTACTGTTATATTGAAGTTTAAAAGGTCAAAATTCCATGTGCTGTTTTCATAAGGTGTTACGTTGATAGTTATTGGTATATTCCAGCTGTTTTGAGCCTCGACATACATTGAATAGTTTGTGTCCAAGCATTGACCAAGCGGATAGTTAGGGGTTATAGATACTGAAGCTGTTTTGAACACTGAATCTTCTGACCTATTTCTGGTACCCCACAACCAGAAAACTGAAGCATTTGCAGTATAATAGCCATCATCCCAACCATCTGTATTTATGTTGGAAAAGTTTATCAGGTTATAATCAGAAAGACATTTATCTACTTTTATATTTTCTATAGTAACCCAGACGTTTGTATAATTTATTTCATCCCAAATTGTAGTACTATTGCTATCAATATATTTTGGCCTAACCCTAATATCCCTGTTGCTTTCAGTATTCCAAGCATTAAAAACATCCTCATTTATGATTGTTGCCGAGAAATTCCCAGCAGATGTTACTCCAAAATCTCCAATTTCCACCCAATCTGAACCATCATATGCTTCAGCTGAAATATCTGGATTGTTGTTTACTCCATTAGATGCTGTTTTGTTGTAGGATGAAACATAGACTGTTACTGATATGTTTGAAATGTTATAATTGCCTGTCATGACATTATCATAAGTTATATAAGGTTTTGGCGCTTCAATATCATCAAGACACGTTATATTTACACTATCAAACCCTACTTCCTCATTAGCATCATTGGCTATTGCACTAGCCCTTACCATAAAACCATCAAATCCCCCAACTCCAGATGTTATGTTATAAGTGTTTAGTTCCCAAGCATTATTCGCGCAGGCTTGCCCAACAGTACATGAATATATAGTTTGCCATATATCTAAACTATCTAAAACCTCTACTTTTAAGTATTCATTTGTATCAATTGCACTATCCACTAAAGTAGCATAATAAAGAATACAATCTTTATGACCGGATAGATCGAGCGAATTCGTCATTGTCAATATATTAGTGGCCCCATTTTCTGCACATGCACTATAGCCGGAACCACCATAAACTCCAGCAGGATGCCCACAAGCAGTATTTGAATTTATCCAACCAGTACCTGTTGTTTCTGTCCAATTTGACCATGAAACACCGTCATTAAAATTATCAAAAAAATTATTAATATAACCACCTTGGCCTTTAGATTGTATTTCATCACTTTCTTTGTCAGAACTTTGATTTTCCAATCTCCAGTCAGTTACATTATTCCAAGATTCATATATTACGTTACCTGAAGGATTGATCAATTTTAGAGAAACATCTCCTATAATACAGGATTCTTTGTGATTTCTTAATGTTACATTAACATCAATAGAATCCCCTGATTCGAAGGCCGAAGTTTCATCCCCATTGTATATTGGTATTATGTCATAAATGAAGAGATCATCTGCCATGAAATTTTTAAAAGCAAACATGAATGCCTTTGATGAAGTTGAGCTAATTGTCCCTTCTATTATTGGGTCTGAATTTACATTCACCCACATACCATCTACATATTTTTCAACCCCTAGGTCAGCATTTGCGTTTGCAGTTGAATATACATAAAGCAATGCATCTTCAGATGGGAAAGTATATAATTCACCTGATTCATCTACACCAGCAGTACTAACTGTATTATTGTCTGCTTGAACAACCCATCCATCCCCTTCTTGCCAAGTCCACGAATCCATACCAGCATTTGCGTCAGAATAAGCTATTACAACTTGCCCATTTATTCCAACCCAGCCAATTGATATTAATTTATCATTTAAAACCCATGCTCCGGCTGATGTATCCAATGGATATTGGGTAATTTCTGTAAAATAATCCCCATCCCAAATTGCTGCTTGTATATCATTAGTATTCTCGTCATATGACGCAAAAGCTATTCTATCAGTTCCAGGTTCAGACCCTAAATCTACTAAGGTTGCTTCTCGTATGAAAGCTGGCACATATCCAGTATACCATTGGGTATCGTCAGCTTCTTTGGTTGCATAGATAACATATGGAGTAGAATCATCATGACCCCACACAATTAACAAATCACCACTGCTATCTTCATAAGCTAAATCAAATGTTTCGGAATCTCCTTCTGCTACATCACCTGCAATAACATTACTAGATTCCAAACCACCAGTTGGTTCATTGAACCAATCTGTGCTGTTCCATATCATAGAACTTATTAATTGATCCCCAAGAAACGCCAAAGCTATTTCATTACTGTTTGGTTTGGAGGCAAGTTTTACCCAATAAACAGTTCCAGTTGTTTGTGTATTTCCAACTTCTTTCTCAACGCTCCATTCAGTCCCATTCCACAATATGTAATTAAGGTATTGAGAATTATTTGAATAAACTATCAGAGCATTTCCACTCAATTGTTCATAAGCTATATCAAAGCCTTGATAACCGCCTGCATTTAATGTAACATTTAAGAATGATCCCCAGCCAGTACCATTATAAACTTGAACTTCTACTCTATCATCGGTAGTTTTTGTACCCAATATGTATTCCTCAAATCTTTGAATATTTGTAGTATATGGGAAAGATTTTAAAGAAACCCACTCTATTGTACCAGAAACATCATTAGCGCTTAGTTCACTAGACCATGTACTGCCATCCCACGTCCTGTATCGAGGGTTAGTTGCCCCTGCTTCTCCATAAGCTATCATTCCTATATCAGTCAAAGGGTCGGCTGCTAATAACCATTCTCTAGCTTCTAAAAATGTCTTACTTTCTGAACCTTCAATATATTGAATTTCAGATGGACCTAAATGGTATAAGTACGGTGTAATCAAAGGTAACCTTACAGAATAGGAAACTTTTATTAAATCATAATAATCTGAACAACAACTTTCATGATAATCGTCATTACACTCAAGATAGCTAAAATCAAGATTATTCCAAATTAAGATTTTTTTGTCATTTTCTTCTATTATTTCAGCTCCCCCAGAATCAGTTATTTCAAAATCTTTCGGCAAAATTTCTTTGAAGCTTATATTATCCACAGATATGTAAGGAATAATTTTAATTGTTGATACTATAGGACCTTTCCATGGGTCAACTGTCATAGGAGTTTCTCTTATTATGTCAAATTCATAAAATTCTTTGACAAGGAAATAGGAAGTTATTGAACTTTGAACACTATTTGTCTTCGCAACAGCAGACATTGTATAATTTCCTTCTACTCCAATAAGGTACTTCGCTTGATATATTCCAGTTTGGATTTGTTTTATTGACCCTGAACCTGTTGAGGAAATTGTTTTATTTCCATTAGGATCAGTAACAACTAATGAAACATCTGCCCCAGAAACTAGATTACCTTCTACATCTAATACAACCATTGATATTAAGGCTGTCTCATTTGGATGATAAATAGGTTTCTCAGTGTTTATGCTTATTAAACCCCAGCTAAATTCAGTTTCGCTAAGACTATTGTTTTCATCAGCATTAGAAAAGACTTTTAATTTATATACTCCAGGAGAAAAGCTTCTTGGAGCTGGAACTTCAACCTTATATATTGATCCCAACTTTTCTGTATCCAAATCTAAATCAACCTTAGTACCATTTGAATCCTCTAAATAGGCAAAAATATCACCATCGGTTTTAAGAAGATAATTTTGTTCTGATAACTGAGGGACATTCCAAGAAACTGTATCAGCAAACCCATTCTTATCAGTATCTAGGAATTTTACTTGATGTTCAGATTCATCAGTCACGATAGTAACATTTGGGAAAAGTTCTACAGAACCATTTAACCAAGCGAGATCTATAGTATTAATGGCTTCTACCACAAAATTTGGATTCTCGTTAGAAGCGAAAGAATATTTTTCAGCAGTTATTTTAGGTGGACCATTAACCTCTGGAATAGCAACATTAACACTCACATTCTCATAATGAGTTTCATTCAATGAATTTTCAATTCTTATGATTCTATTTCCATCCTCAGATACTAATTCCTCTTTTGTTGGAGCTGGAGTTTCATACTCAACAGTTAAATTTTGGACTTTTAAGGTCCATCCAACCGGCTTTCCAACTTCTGCAGCTCCTTGAATTCTCTGATAATTGTCCTCTGTTATAGTCTCATTGAATTTTATTGAATAGGTTTTATTGGAAAGTTCTGGGACTATCCAGCTAATTTTTTTATTGTCAATGCCCACGTTATATTTGGAGTTATTTGTTATCTCCAGTTCAGTCTCATTTATTTCCTCAAAAAGTGATACATCATCCTGTTCAAGCTCTATTTCAACTGTAATGTTATGGTAATGCAATTCTGAGTCGTGATAAACAAAAACTCTTTTTGAAACCCCCTCGACTCCAAGTTTGAAATTTAACAAAGACTTGACATCAGGTACCTTATAAAGCAATTTTTTATTCTGGAAAACTTCTATATTGAAAGCTTCCTTCGGTATAAATTCTGATAAGTCAACAGTTTCATTTACAATTTCCACTCTAACAGGGGATGTCTTGAAATATGCCAAAAGGCTAATGGTTTCATTTGGATTTATGTTTTGGATTTCAAAAGTAGATGAATTTGAAATAAATGCATCTTGGGTGGAAATTTCGACTTCAAAAGCGCCATTTGGTAATGGTAAGGTTATGCTATAATTATACAAAGATATCTCATTTAGATTTTTTATATAGAAATACTGGTTCCAAATAACCGGCTCATTGACTGTTATCAATCCCTGAATTAATGGGGATTCCTCTATTAATAGGCTTTTTGTTTCAATTCCAGAAAATAATGTGAAAGTTGTTGAGTTTTCTAATTCTCCGGCAGAAACTTGCAATAAATATTCTCCATTATCTGAAAAATTGGCTGAAAATGAGTAATTGTATGTTCCATTTTCGGCATTAACATCAAAAATATTTACAGTCTTATTATCGTATGATAATTTCAACTCCAAATTAGTATTCAGCCCAGTTCCATTAACAAAAATTTCCCCGAAAACAAAGACTGTTTCATTGATAGAATATTCACTTTTATCTGTCGAAATTAAGATAAAATTTTTGATTTCTTCCTCTTCTAGGATTGTTGTTGTCGTTGTAATGGTTGTTGTAGTTGTTGTCGTCGTGGCAATGGTTGTTGTTGTGGTTGTTAATGTAGTTTCAGTTGTAGTTGTAGATTCACTAGTCGTCGATGTAAAGATAGTCGACGTCACGATTGTTGAGGTGCTTTCTGTTGTTGTCGTGG
>CAYZVE010000001.1:13191-39052 GCA_964481805.1 uncultured archaeon
ATGTAAAGATAGTCGACGTCACGATTGTTGAGGTGCTTTCTGTTGTTGTCGTGGTTGTGGTTGTTGTGTAGTCTCGGATTGTGGATGTAAAGATAGTCGACGTCACGATTGTTGAGGTGCTTTCTGTTGTTGTCGTGGTAGTGGTGGTTGTGTAGTCTCGGATTGTGGATGTAAAGATAGTCGACGTCACGATTGTTGATGTGCTTTCTGTTGTTGTCGTGGTAGTGGTGGTTGTGTAGTCTCGGATTGTGGATGTAAAGATAGTCGACGTCACGATTGTTGATGTGCTTTCTGTTGTTGTCGTGGTTGTGGTGGTTGTAGTAGTTACTGTAACGGTTCCATCCTGAATCTCAATTTCCCCCTCTGAGATTTCCAAAACCCCAATTTCAGCCTTAATAAAAGGCATACTCACAAACAAAACAAAAAAGAACGAAAGAAAAACTAAGGTTAGACTGATATTTATTGGGTTTTTTCTCAGCAACTTATCATTCGAGTGGGGTTCAAAGGTAGTTAGAACCTGATTTTTATTATTATTTACATTCTCAAACATCAACCAAAACCCCAAATCTTGCGCGCCTGAATTATTAATATTATAACTGTCGAATGAGATAAGAACAGGGAAATCGAGGACTAAAATTCAAAAAGGAGGGGTGCTTTTAAGTTATGATTTGCTAACTATTTTCTTCATATGTCGATAATAGAAAAAGTTAATATCGACAGAAAACAAATAATTCATTGGTGTCGAATGTTTAAATTTAAAAAAAATGACGTTGATTTCGACGATATTCTGAAGCAGTTGAATATGTATACGATGCAGGTTGCGTTAGAATTAGAAGCAATAAAGGGCCTAGGCGATAAGTTTGGTGACATAAACCAAAGGCTCTCAAACCTTGAAAAGAAGATGGACGGGGAATTTGAAAGCAGAAATAACTTCGTACCTTTGATCCTTAAGAACAAAGGTGCCATAAAACTCATTCTACAAAGACATGGAAAAATAAGTTCATCCAAATTAAGCCAAATCATTAAATTATCTAGGACAAGATGCAATGAATACCTTATCGAAATGGAAAAAGATGGTATTTTAGTGTCGAAAATGGAAGGAAAAGAAAAATTTTACACCATCAGACGATAGGTTCGACACATAGAATTGATTAATTTTTTCTTTTATTCAACTTTGTCTTACAATTTTCAAGGGAATTTTCCAATAAAATCATGCCCTTTTTTATGTTGATAAGATTATTAGTAAACTCCTCGTATCAAATCTTCCAAAACTATCTTTGGATCCCTTGATTTAACAACAGCTGAGGCAACTATAACCCCTTTTACACCAAGTTCAATAGCTGTTTTAATATCCTCACCAGTAGAGATTCCCGCACCACATAGTGGTATAATTTCAGGATCAATATTACTAACAATCTCAACAAAGTTTTTAACGGAATTAGGCTTTATTTTTGATATAGCCCTGCCAGTTCCTATCAGTTCTGGGATTTCATATGCAATAAAATCCGGTTTAAATTTTGCAATTTTTTTTGCTAATTCTATTTCTGGTGTGCAAATAACTGTTACTAATTTATTCCTTTTTGCAATATCAATGCTCCGTTTTATTTCTTCTAGGTTTAATCTATTTTCTGAGTGGTTTATAAGTGTGCCAACCGCACCAGCTTTTTTTGCAGCTAGCGCAAGTTCATGACCAGTGTAGGCTCCTGGCTCAATAGGTTCAATACTTTGTGCAAATATAGGAATTTTTAATTCCGAACTTATACGAAAAATATCAGCGTCTTGAGGTGCTATTGTAATATTAACACCATGTTTCTCTGATAATTGTTTGCAAATTCTTGCAATTTTAAGTGCATTATCACCCGTCCCTTCAGCATAACTTTTAAAATTAACTATAATCAATGGAAGTTTCATTTTTTAACCTCATGGATAATCTTCCTAACCTCTTTTAGTATAAAAGCCCCATTTTCTTTTCCCCAAACATTCCTTCCAACAGCCATGCCAGCTGCACCTGAATCCATGACATCCTTTACCATTTGAAAAAATTCTGAATCGTCTCCTTTTATTTCTCCCCCAGCAACAGCAATAGGAACAAAATTAGAATATTTAACTACTTTAGAAAAGGTCTCCTTTGAACCGGTATAATAGGTTTTAACTATATCTACACCCAATTCTGCCCCAACTCTAGCAGCATACCTTACAAGATTTGGATCATTCTTCTCTTTCCCTTTAACTCTTGGGTACATAAACCCTATTAATGGCATCTCTCTCTTTAAACACTGTTCTTTGATTTCACAAAGATTTTCTAGCATTTTATCTTCATTTTCAGAGCCGACGTAAACTGTGCATGCAACTCCAATTGCTCCTATGATTTCAGCTTCTTTAACTGTTGATGTGACTGTTTGTATCCTTTTTTGTGACAAGTCTGTCCTCCCAGTAACTTTTATTATCAGCGGCAATTTCCTATTGAATCTTCTCACATATCTTGCAGAACCAGGATGCAATATCAAGCCATTAACATTTCCTTCGCAAGCAATTTTTGAAATTCTAAGCGGATCTAAATTTATTCCTTCATACCTATCGGGACCATGTTCTACGCAGTGATCAAAAGCCATAAGGAGAGTTTTTTTTGTTTTCGGGTTTATTATTTTATCCAATCTTTTTTGTTTCTTACTAAACATTAGACCACCTTTCAATCAAATTAATTATATCTTTTTCAGAAGGTAAATCTTTCGTTGCACCGATACTTTCTATATTTAATGCAGCGGCAGCATTACCAAATTTTAAAGCATCCTCAAAAGATTTTCCCTTCATGAACCAATGTAAAAAACTGGCAGTAAAACTATCACCAGCGCCTGTGGTATCTTTTATCTCGCTTTTAAAAGGCTTCATCTTATAAAGTTTATTTCCGTCAGAAGCTATCAATCCTTTTTTTCCCAATGTAATAATGGCTGACTGAACGCCAAAACCCAATATTCTTTTCAAGGCCTTTTGTTCATTTTTAGTATTCATTAATTCGCAAATTTCTTCTTTATTCATTATTGAAATATCGCATTTCCCCATCAAACCCAGCAACTCTTTCTTCCTATATTTAATCATATTTATACTTGGATTTGCCAATACCTTTCCACCATTTTCTTTTATTATCCTAATGACCATTCTAACAGCATCCAAACTTTTGTCACTAATGACAGTGGTGAAAATAAACCACTTTGCATTTTTAATATATTTCTCCGATATGTCATCCGAACCTAAGCTATCATTCGCCCCCCTAAATGTTAAGATACTTCTCTCTCCGTCTGGTGTTATAAAAACCTGAGAAAACCCTGACATAACATTTTCACTTTTTTTGAGGAATCCTATATCTACCCCTTCTGCCTTAAAATTATTACTTATTAACATGGAATTTGGATCAGAGCCAACCTTTCCAATAAAACCAACCTTACTCCCTAACTTAGACAAACCTACAGCAACATTATGGCCAGAACCACCAACATTAAATTTCAGCCCTTCTAATTCTGTTTTCGTGCCAAAGGGAAACCCTAAAAACTGTTTGCGTTTTGACCTAATATTTCTTAATCTGCTGCTATGAATTACAACATCAACCATTACTGACCCAATAACTACAACATCCATGCCATGCACTATATTTATTATCTGAAAATAAGAAGAAATAGGTTATGGGATACACTCGAATCAAAAAGGAAAGTTTATCTCTACTCAAAATAAATTAATTGGTTATATGAAATTTGTAAAATTTTTGAGTGAACTATCAAGAAACAGCTTGACAGAAGCTGGTGGAAAGGGGGCTAACCTTGCTGAAATGTATAATATGGGTTTGCCTGTACCGAATGCTTTTGTTGTGACTTCTAATGCTTACAAATATTTTCTTGAAAAAACTCAAGTCAAAGTTGCAATATTCGACATTCTCAAACACACTGATGTCAATGATTCTGATAGACTCCAAAAAAACACAAGAAAAATTAGAAAAATGATTGAAGAAATTGAAGTCCCTCCTCAGATTAAAAATGAGATTATTCTAGCATACAGACAGCTATCAAAAGAATTTAAAAAAGAGAATGAATGGGTTGCTGCAAGAAGCTCTGCTACTGCCGAGGATCTACCAGGAGCTAGTTTTGCTGGTCAACAATTAACTGTCCTAAATGTTAAAGGAGAAGAAGGTGTTATTAATGCTGTTAAAGAGTGTTGGTCTTCTTTGTTTACTGCGAGGTCGACTTTTTATAGAGAAAGCAAAGGGTTCAAGCATGAGAAAGTCCTTATAGCAGTTCCTGTCCAAAAGCAGTTAAACTCAGAAAAGGCTGGAGTTGGATTTACTATTGAGCCCTCTTCAGGTAACAAGGATCAGATTGTAATAGAAGGTTCTTGGGGACAAGGTGAAAGTGTTGTATCTGGCGCTGTTACCCCAGACAAATATATTATTGACAAGAGGACTGGTGATATAATAGAAAAGAAAATTAACAAAAAAACAGAGATGAGAATACTTGATCCGGAAAAAGGTGGATTAATATATAGAAAAGTCCCCAAAACTAAACAGAAAGAACAGTGCTTGAATGATTATGAATTGTCTCAACTTTATGAACTGGGACTTAAATTAGAAGAGCATTATAAAACTCCACAGGATTTTGAATGGGTTGTTGAAGATAGTAAAGTTTATCTTGTACAAACAAGACCCATAACTGTCATTTATAAAGATGTTGAAGGAGAGGATGTTGATACTACTAAAGCCCCAGTACTAAAGGGTATACCAGCATCACCTGGTGTTGCCTCTGGTGTTGTAAAGATTATTAAAAGACCTTCTGAACTTGATAAAATAAAGAAGGGCGACGTTCTAGTCACAAAGATGACTAATCCAGATTATGTCCCAGGAATGAAAAGAGCTGTAGCAATTATTACTGATGAAGGTGGCCAGACATCTCATGCTGCGATTGTTTCCCGTGAACTTGGTGTCCCATGTATTGTTGGGAGCGAGTCTGCAACTAACAAATTAAAAGATGGAGATGTGGTAACGATTGATGGGGATGATGGTCTTGTTTATATGGGAAAGATGCATGCCAAAGTTATAAAAAAGGTTGAATATAAACATGCCAAAACCAAGACGAGAATTTACATGAATCTAGGTGAACCTGAACTTGCTAACAAGTATAAGAGCCTTAATTGTGATGGTATAGGTCTCTTCCGTGCAGAGTTTATGGCAGCAGAAGTTGGTGAACATCCAAAAGCTTTGATTGAAAAAGGTGGAGGAGAAAAATTTGTAAAAATATTTGCTGATGGGATTAGAAAAGTTGCAAAAGCGTTCTACCCGAGACCTGTTGTTTACCGTGCACTTGACTTCAAAACAAACGAGTATGCTGACCTTAAAGGTGGGAACAAGTATGAACCAAAGGAAAGCAACCCGATGATTGGATGGAGAGGAGCTTCAAGGTATATAACTGAGCCAGAAGTTTTTAGATTAGAGTTAGAGGCAATCAAGAAAGTTAGAGAAGAAGGTTTTAAGAATGTACATTTGATGATTCCATTTGTAAGAGCGACATGGGAACTAAGGCAGATTAGAATGATTATTAAAAATATGGGTCTTCTTGATAATAAAACCTTCAAATTATGGATAATGATTGAAGTTCCATCCTCTGCAATACTTATTGAAAGCTTTATCAGAGAAGGAATTGATGGGGTATCAATCGGATCGAATGACTTGACGCAATTGGTCTTAGGTGTTGATAGGGATTCATCCACTCTAGGAAAGAGATGGTTCTATGAACTCGACCCAGCTGTGATTTGGTGTTTAGAAAGGGTTGTAAGGACATGTAAGAAGTATGGTGTAACAAGTTCTATCTGTGGCCAGGCTCCAAGCTTTTATCCTGACTTAACGAGAAAGTTGGTGAAGTGGGGTATTACTAGTGTTTCTGTGAATCCAGATGTGGTTGATAAAACTAGAAATATTGTTGCTGATTGTGAGAAAGGGCTTATTGGAAGGTTACTTAGAAAGTAGTTAAGAATTTGTTTATTTCCTCAAAACTTGAGAAAATTTTGATAATTTTTCCATGTCCATATTAGTTTTTGGATAGGCTATACTTTCATTCAAAAGGAAATTAATTTCTGAATTTGACTCTAAAGGTTCTCTGAGTTTTAATAGTTCTTGGTAATTAATTTCTGAATTTGACTCTAAAGGTTCTCTGAGTTTTAATAGCCCTTCTATCTCATTCCCACCCAATTTTTCTGTTATATTTATCCCTTTACTAACTTTGCCCAAACTTTCCTCTTCTTTCTTTCCATTTAATGCGTTATATTTTCCGAGTTCCTCTGCAAGCTTGACTTTTATATCTGAAATAGCAGAGATTATACTAATGAAACCATCATGTGGAGTTGAAAATGGTGAGAAGTAGCGATGAACATCACCATCTCCCCAAGATTTGTTGCATATGTAATAAAAGTGATCACTTTGTTGTAAAAGTCTCCAAAATCTTAAGAATGATTTTCCATTCTTTTTAACCATATTTTCTATATTCATTAATTCTTCAAAAGCCATTTGTTGCATGGAATTGCCAATCCAAGCCGATTTATCCCTCTCTATATCGGCCCATGAGATAGTATTGCTCTCATGAACATCCATTTCACCAACTGGTTTGTGTTCTTCGACAACTTCAGAAGGTGTTTTGAAATCAAGGTTGGTCCAGTCAAATACTTTCCAAGGTAATGCTTTCAAGAAGAAGAATATACCTGAATTTTCAGGCTGATGTTCACCAAAAGTTTCAAAATCAATGAAAACATTTGTATATTGGCCAGGAGTTGCTGATAACCAAACAGAATATTTTTCTGCAGTTAATGGCCATTCATTCCATTCCTTTGATGAGAATCTATAGCCAATGTCATCACTCAACCTGTAGTTTCTCGTTAACACCTTTATCCTTTTTTCAAGCGGCTTATCATTCTCCTTCACTGGCCCTCTCGCATAAACATAATTTGGAGATCTCCATTCTAGAATCTTTTCAGTTCCTTCTGTAAATATAGATTTGAATCCCAAATCTTCAACCGTTTTTGCGATTAGGTTGTTATACAGCATCTCTGTATTTACAAAATTTTTTGGCTCGATTCCAAAATAATCTTTTATTGCCTGTTTCTGCATTTTTATTTGTTCTATGAATTCATCGTGCGTCTTAAAAAGGCCAGCCAAGGAATGAAAATATGTGCTTCCGAAAAATTCTACCATGCCAGATTCGGCAAGTTGCTTAAAGTTCTCCAATAAATTGGGCTGCCATTTTTCGCATTGTTCTAACCAAACACCAGAAATATTGAAGCTACATTTGAATTTTCTTTTTTCTTTTTTAAAGGTGTCTATACTTTCAAGGAGTATATCTGTTGTCGGGAGATAACATTTTTTTGATGCACGGTCAAAAATGAATTTATTCAGGCCATCATTAAAAAAATGGTCAAAGGATTTTTTTCTAGCTAACTCGCTATCGTTATTATAAGATGAAAAATGATTAATCCTAGAGGGTTGGTGAACCTCAAAACACAAAACTATTGACGACATACTGTTCACCTAATATTTTAATTTTTGATTAGATAAAGCTATTTAAGCAAATTATTGATTTCATCTTTGCTTCTTATTTTATTAACGAGTTTCCCAACGCTTGGGTCAAAACCTCTCTGTAACGCAAGATAATAACTTAGCCATTCCAACTGTGAGGAGTACAAGAATGGGGACAACAAATCACCCTCAATGTCTGAAAATAAATATTGAGCTTTTTCATTCAAGAATTCAAATGGGTCAACGATAATTAATTTTTTCTCTCCAGCATGTTCCAGCCAAAGATTTTTAATCATTTCGAAATTTTTGTTTGAAGTTTCCCAATTTCTTTGAGGTTTGAGTAATATTAAGGGGTTTGGCTCAGATTCAAGAGTTTCTATGAGGCTGTGAATAAATTCTTCGCCCTCAACATCGCAAGCATTAACCTTGGCGGATTCCATCATCATAATCTTCGCTTGTTTTCTTGCGGCTGGATGCCTCGGGCCATCGCCAACAATATAGAAATTTTTATATTTTCTGAGTTTTTTTGACTTTTCCTGAGCCCATTTCTTAACTGCATTTGAATTACTAAGCTCATTCACAATATTGGGTATATAATTAACTTGTAACTCAATAAACTTTTTAGAACAATTATTAACAAAAATAGTGAACAGGTTCAATGCTGCAAGTGATGCATGGAAAGACCCAGTGCTTGCCAAAGACCTTTCTGGATAGTTTTTGGTGTGTGTTCTTATTATATAACCATTTTTATAATTTTCACAAAATTTGATCAGGCTATCATCTTTTCCTTCCTTGAGGTTGGTCAAAGCTACCACATTGCATTTCTTTTCAATGGCAAATTTGCATGCTTCTAAAGTATCATATGTGGTTCCAGATTGGCTGATAAAAATCACACATGTTTTGCTATTAAGAAATTTTGGTGGATAGTTTTTAAACATCCAAGATTGAATGGCGTCTATCGGTTTTTCAGAAACATGCCTCCACAAATACCCTGAAGATAGAGAAACTATGTGCTTATCCCCACATCCAGAAAAAACAAATCTATCGCATTTTTTTAACTTTTTTGAAATATTTTTTATATTTTCTAACTCATTTTTTATCGTTAATTCTATTGATAACCCTTGATTCTCTATCTCTTGTTTCATGTTCATTGAGTCTATAGGTTTTCTGATTATCATTTCTTCACTAATAAATTATTATCTTCTTAAAAGAAATATTTATTATGAAATCCGTTTATGTCCCATGGCTACATATGCATCAACCATTAGTTTGGCGAGGAGACGAATTAATTGGAAACCTTGAAAAGATGCTGGGTTCAGAGGACCAAAAAGAATCATGGGAAGCAAAGATAATGTTAAGATCATATAAAAATCCAGTCAAATATGTCGAAAATTTAAGAAAAGAACGATACCCTGCCAAAATTATGCTTGACTTTTCGGGATTATTATTGGAGAGTATTGAAAAAATTAAAAAAAGACTTGAAAAAATGGATGTAGATGGTGAAAAAATTGGGAATATAATCAAGCTTTACAAAGATGTTATGCATAAATATCCAGAGTCGATTGAATTTGCAGGTACAGCTTATTCTCATTGTTACTTCCCTATTACCCCAGAAAGAGACTGGGAATACCAAATAGAGGAATGGAGAAATGTGTTTGAAAAATTATTTGGGAAAGGAAACTTGAAGAACGTTAAGGGTTTTTGGCTTCCTGAAATGGGGATACCTGGAGATGATGGTAAACTTTCTTATCTCATTAAATTACTTAAGAATTCTGGTTATGAGTGGTTAATTTTACCAACAGAAGCTTTGAAAAATGAAAAACAAATGAGTTTTGAAGAGAGAGTAATAAAAACAAGCCAACCACATTTATTAAAAACTAATACCGAATCAATCCCTGTTATATTCAGGATAAGATATGATTTCATTGATCAGCAAGCTGGCTGTGACGCAAAAGGTGTCTATGAAAAATCTCTGTTAGCTGCAAGTATTTTTGGAAAGATCAGTAATAAACCAGCTTTAGTTGTTCCTGCTTCTGATGGAGAAAATGGCAATGTTATGATGAATGAATTTTTCCCTTCAACTTTTGAGAGATTCTTCAAAGAACAAATTAATGATGATGTTTCTTCCATGACTGTCACAGAATTCCTGAAGAATTATTACCAAAAAATAGATTCTGAAATTAAAATAACAGAAGAAGGTAGTTCATGGATCGGTAGCCATAAAAATTGGCAAGAAGGTGACGAAAGGATTAAAATCAACAAAAAAATCTCCCAACTGAGTCAAAGGCTTGATGTAATTGGAGAGAATTTGAAAAAGCTTAAATCGGATAGAAAAATTAAAGAAAAATATGAATATGTAAAAAACCATTTATTGATTGCAGAAACGAGTTGTTACACCTATTGGGGAGTTGATTTTTGGTTTGACCAGGCAAGAAAATTAATAAAATTACTTGAAAAAGAGATGGATGAGTTGAATTATTTATTTGATAGGAACCTTTATTTTAAGGCAAAACAAAATTGATAATAACAAATTAATGGAGGGAATTGAAATCAGAATTGCTCATTTTTCATGGGAATCTCTTCATTCCATTCATGTAGGTGGAATATCTCCTGTAGTTACTGAACTTGCTGCCGCTCAAGAAAGGATGGGGCATGAAGTTCATGTATTTACGAGAATTGGTCCTGGGCAAAAAGAATATGAAAAAATTGATGGTGTGCATTATCATAGATGCCCATTTGCATTCAGCCCAGATTTATTCCAGGAAATGCATAATATGTGCAAGTCAATGTCAAAGGCGTTCTCTGGTTGTGAAGATTTTTCTGGGAAATTTGATATTGTTCATGGCCATGATTGGCATGTTGTCCCAGCATTGGATGAAATTAAAAAAGCAAGGAATAAAAAAATTATCTGGACATGCCATTCAAGCCAATTTGGGAGGGATGGTAATAAATTTTACAATGGAGCTGCTGAATCTATTCGTGGTTTAGAGTGGTATGGAACATACATTACAAATATAGTCACCACATGCACAAATACAATGAAAAAAGAGGTTCAATGGTTGAATAGGGTCCCTGAAGAAAAAATGAAAGTGGTTAACAATGGGATAAACCCATATTCATATAATAATCATGTTGATATCGGAAAAGTGAAAGAAAGTTTAGGTATAGGTGTCATGGACCCAACTGTCCTTTTCATCGGAAGAATTACTCATATGAAAGGCCCTGACATCCTAATTGAAAGTATACCTACAGTTTTAAAAGATTACCCAAATGCTAAATTCATTTTTGTTGGTACTGGTGATATGAAAAGCTATTTGAAAACCAGAATTAACCAACTTGGTATAAATAATGCTGTAAAATTCACTGGTTGGATATCTGATGAAAGAAGAAGAGAAGAATTACTTAAGGCATCAGACGTCATTTGTGATCCAAGCAGGAACCAACCATTTGGTATGATTATATTAGAAAGCTGGGCGTCTAATAAACCAGTTATTGCAGTTCATGGGACAGGTTCTGGTGAATTGGTAACGCATGATGTAAATGGGCTTAAAATTTATGAAAACCCTGATTCAGTGTCATGGGGCATCAAAAATATTTTTTCTGATTTTGATAAATCCAGATGGATGGGAAATAATGGGAGAAAGGAAACAGAGGGAAGATTTGCATGGGAAAATATAGCTAAACAAATGTTATCTGTTTATGAGGATGCGTTAAAATGAAATGCTGGTTCTGTGATAAGGAAGCAAGAGGTGTCTGTATATTCTGCGGGAGAGGAGTCTGTCATGAACATGCAAACAAAGATGAAATAACCCATGCAAAATCGGACACTTCAACAGGCTACACTACTTATTTCAAAGTTCAAAATGCACTGAAATGTTCAGATTGCAAGGGAATTTGGGAAAACTGGGAAAGGGGAAAAATGATTTTAAAATAGTTTCAGGAATTTTCCTGAGATAAGAAACATAACATGGGACCATGCCAAAGGTGAAACTGAAACCTGGACATTATTTTCAAAAATTTGTTCTGGGATGTAATCTTCCACTTTATCAACAACCCAGAAAAAATAATCTTTGGCCTTCTTTTTATCTCCAAAAATAGAAAAGTATATCGATGCCCAAAAATTCAAAAGTGGCCATGCACCAGCCCCTTTCTTTCTGTGAAAACCTTCATACATCCAGCCATCATATTCATCATGCTCATACCTGTGCATTCCACCATTTTTTACCAATTTATTCTCTATCTCTTTTACCGTAGAAATCATCATAGGGTCATTTGCACCTATTGTATTAAATGGGTAAATTAACCCGAACATAGATGCATCAATCCTTTCATCACTTAAAATGCCATGAGACCTGACAAAAAATTTCCCATTATAATGTTTTTTAAGAATTTCTTTCATTTGGTTGGATGTTTCAAGCCATTTAGGATTCTCTATGATTTCATTTGCCAGTTCCAAACCTTTTGAACAGGCTGCAAGATCATACGTGAAATTATCCTTCAAATCAGGGAATGTATGCCTCTCTTCCCATAAATCATTTGTTATTAATTTGAAATGGCCCTTATTCCAATTATTACATAAACCATCTGCTGTCTTCGTGATTAATTCTTCAAACTCAAATGCCCTGGATAATTTTTTTTGGTAATGGTGATGAATTGCAAAAAGTATTGAACCTCCCTGATCTGGCTGAAATCTTGTTTCGGCTTTCAATCCATTTGGAAAATATTTTTCAAAAAATAACCCTTTCCTTCTGAACCCTTCCGCTCTGTTCAAGCACCATTCAAAAAAATTTTCTTGGATTTTTTTAATTCCAAAAAGATCTGCAGATATACAGACAAAAGATGCATCCCTTGGCCAGACATAAAAATAATGTTTTGCTTCTGATGGATAATATTTTTTTGTTGAGTTGGCAGCTACTATTGATCCATTATCTAAGCAACAATCTTTTATAATTTCAATGCTTCTTTTTTTCAATTGTCGTATTTTTTTCATATTTCCCCTTTATCTATGAAGTTTTTAACCTCTTTGTATGTCGGATATCTTTCTAATCCAAATTTAGTTATTGACATAGCCGCAGCCGCATTAGCAAACAAAGCTGCTTCTTCATTTGATTCTCCCATTAAAGATTTTTTGATTAATGCGGCAAGAAATACATCACCAGCTCCTGTTGTATTTATTGGGTTTACGGGAAATGATCTTATTAATTGGCTTTTATTTTTATTTGCCAATAAACATCCATCTTCTCCAAGTTTCAGGCAAACATTTTTAGGCCCAAACATTAATAATTTAACTGCAATTAAATTTGGATTTTCAGTAAATGCTATAGATTTTCCCTCTTCTAAATCAGGGAAGAACCAGTCTGTCATTTTTAGTACCTCAAGTAAATCTTTTAATCTATCTGGAGTCCAACCATCAGGATCCCAATTAGGATCAAGTGCTGTTTTCATATCTTTATCTTGTGCGTATTCAAACAAATTTCTGACGCTGCCTCTTAGGCTGTTTAATAAATTAAATCCAGATAAAACAAATACCTTGCCAACTATTTGTTCTATAGAAAAATCTTTGGTTGATAATGTATCGTTTGTACCTTTAAAAGTAATAAATGATCTGTAATTTTGAATGGATAATGCAAAAGTTATACCCGTCATTTCATTATTTGAAATTTTTATTTTTCTATCCACACCAACATTTTTTAATGTATTTAAAATTAAAGGTGAAAATACATCATTCCCTATCTTACCCATTAATCTTGTTTTCAGCCCCAATCTTGCACAAGCTATGGCTGTATTACAAGCAGAACCTCCTGTGTTAATGTCAATATAAGGTACAACACATTGTTTGTTTTTTTCTGGCAATTTATCAAACTTGTATGTTATCATATCTACATTTATATCTCCAAGAACAGTAACATCAATTGCCATAATTAAATTATCGGAATTTGTCTATTTAACTCTTTTAAAATTATATCCCTTATTTGGTTCAATTTTTCTTTGGTTATAGCTTCAAATCTTGCAGATAATTCTGGTTCTGTATTTGAAGCCCTTATCAAACCCCAGCCGTCTTTGAATTCTATCCTGACACCATCTATTGTAACCAGTTTATATCCTTGGTATTTTAAAGTTCTCTTAATCCTTTCAATAACTTTGTATTTCTTTTCATCAGGGCATGGTATTCTTTCCTCTTGAGTGGACTGGTATTTTAAGAATGGTTTGACCAAATCAGAAAGTTTTTCTTTTTCTTTTGTTAGATGTTCAATAAATTTTAACGCGGCAAATATACCATCTTCATAATAATTATTTTCGGTAAAGTAAAAATGCCCGCTTAACTCCCCCCCTAAAAGAGATTTTATCTTTTTCATTTTAGTTACTATATTCGGATAGCCCACCTTACTCATTATTGGGATTCCACCATTTTCTTTAACATATTCAATAAACATTCTAGAAAATTTTACTTCATGGACAATTTTGGGTTTCTTATAGTTTTCTAACATGTGTTTGGCAAAGAATATCATTGCTATATCGCTTCTAATTACATTTCCTTTCTCATCGATAAAGGCTACCCTATCTCCATCATTATCAAATGCTATTCCAATATCAGATTTTGTCTTAATGACTTTTTTCTTGAGGTCAATTAATGTTTCTTCCATGGAAGGGTTTGGTATATGGTTAGGAAATCTTCCGTCCAATTTGCAGTAAAGTTCTTTAACGTCACATCCCATGTCATTCAGGAGTCTAGGCACAATTTCTCCACAATTTCCGTTGCCGGCGTCAACAACAATCTTCATTTTTTTCTCAAATTTTACTTTACTTTTAACGAATTCCAGATACTCATTAACTATATTTTCTTCCTCTAAATTTCCCTCCTTCCTTTTAATAAATTTCCTTTCCTTTATCAATTTCTTCATTTTTAAAGTAGTTTTATAATGAAAAGGAATTGCATTTTTATTCCTAAACTTAAAACCGTTATATTCTGGGGGGTTATGAGAAGCCGTTATCATAACTCCAGCATCCATTTTGTGATGGTATACTGCAAAATACAAGAGCGGGCTAGGAACCACCCCTATATCTGTGACATTGCAGCCAGTCGATCTTAATCCAGAGATAAGGCCTTCTTTTATATCTTTACTGCTTAATCTTACATCCATGCCAACAGAAACCGATTTTTTTCCTTTTAGAATAGTTCCAAATGCAGCACCAACATTCTCTGCATCACTAATCAAAAAATCCTTGCCAACCACCCCTCTTATATCATATTTTCTGAAAATTGTGCCTTTCATTTAATTATCAATAGAAATTTTGAAAAGAAATACGTTAAGTTTATCTGAGACGAAAGCTATAATATCTCTATATGATAGAAAAGGGTCCTGAAACCTGTTTTGAGGTTTCATTTGAATGCGGGAATAAGGTTGGCGGTATATATACAATTCTCCAATCAAAAAGTGAGGAGATGAAAAAAAAATATGGGGAGAATTACTGGACAATAGGCTTCTTTAATCCTAAAACATATCTAGACAATTTTGAGGATATGAAGCCTTCAAAAGAACTGGAAAAAGTTTTTATTGAATTGGAAAAAGAGGGTATCAAGTGCTACTATGGAAAGTGGTTCCAGGCGAATGATGTCAATTTGATTCTGATAGATCCCAAGGAATTCAGGGAGAAAAAAGTTAATGAAATCAAAAAACACCTTTGGGACAATTATAATATAGATTCATTAGATGTCGGCTTTGATTTTGATGAACCAATTTCTTGGAGTTATGCAAGTGGGATGTTAATAGAAAAAATGTCATATATGAATGAATTCAAAACTAAGAGGATAGCTGCTCATTTTCATGAATGGCTATCTGGAGTGGGATTACTTTATTTAAGAAAAAAAAATCTTCCGATAGGCCTAGTTTTTACGACTCATGCAACTAGAATAGGCAGGGCGAAATCCAATAATGGAGAAAATCTGATGAAAGAAATTACTGAAAATCTTAGGAGTGGAAAACAGTTTGATGATAAGGAAGCCTACAAATATAAGCTTCAGGCCCAACATATGGTAGAATTGAATTCAGCAAAATATGCAGATATTTTTACAACTGTAAGCAATATTGTTAAAGAAGAGGCTAAATATTTTCTAAAAAGAACGCCAGAAATTGTTGTCCCAAATGCATTAGATTTATCAGATCCATCAGATTTATATACAACTAGAACATTAACAATTCTTCATGAAAAATACAGGGATAAAATAAATAGATTCTTGGAGGCTTATTTCTCGCCATATTATTCAATGAAAATGAAGGATAATCTGGTCATTTTTATTTCTGGAAGATATGAATTCCTGAATAAAGGAATTGACTATTTTATTAATTCCCTAAAACTTCTCAATGAGAAACTTAAAAAAGGAAAATGTGAAAAAACGGTATTTGCTTTTATCTTAATACCATCTGGAATCAAAGGTCCAAAAAATAGTATTCTAGAAAATATGGTTCAATACCAAAAAATGATGGATTTGGCAGGGGAAAAATTATTAGATATACCGCATGATGTTGTATCAGAGATGCTCTATAATAAGAAAATAGATATCGAGAAAATATTAGGTAAAGATTTTTTCATGAAAATGAGAGTTTTATCAAATTTCGTCCTTAAATTTCGGGGTAAAAATCCGCCTTTATGTGCCTATGATTTGGATTATAATGAAAATACAGACGCGATATTGAATAAACTCAAAGAATTGGGATTGACAAATAATGAAGCAGATAAGGTGAAGGTAATATTTTATCCAACATATCTTTCCTCATCTGATGGTCTGCTAGGAATGGAGTATAACGATTTTGCAATCGGTTCTTCTGTTGGAGTTTTTCCTTCGAGATATGAGCCTTGGGGATATACGCCATTTGAAACAGCCGTATTAAGGACATTAACAATAACTACAGATGTTGCTGGTTTTGGGGACTTCATCCTTAAAAATGTTCCTAAAAAGAATCCAATAAAAGTTTTGCATGTTATGAATAGAACAGAGGAAGAAGTTTCAAATGAATTGGCTGATGCGTTAGAATTCTTTGTATTTGTTGGAAAAGAGGAAAGAACCAGGCTTAAAATCAGAACAAGGGAAGCAGTAGATATTTTAGATTGGGAAATCCAAGCAGTTAATTATTTCAACTCTCATAATCTTTCAATTAAAAAAATGTTAGAAAGGGTTAAAAAAAATGGGTGAAATTAGAAAGGATTATCTTTTGGATAGATGGGTAATAATTTCTGAAAATAGGAAATTTAGACCACAATTAGAAAAAAAAATAGAGGAAAAAGGACCTAAAAACTCAAAAGATTGTGTGTTCTGTCCAGGAAATGAAGGGATGTGCCAAGGAGCAGTTATAGAAAAGCCATCTGGAAAAAACTGGAAAATAAGAGCGGTTGAAAATAGATACCCTGCTGTTACTAAGAATATAGGATTTGAAGAGAATTTTGAGAGGCTGATCAATAAAAAAACTAGTTATGGTTCTCATTATTTGATAATAGACGTTCCACAACACAATCTTCATCCTGGTTTTTATGACAAGGATCAATGGAAACTTTGGTTTGAAACAATAAAAGATATTTTTAACAAGGAAGCTGCAGATGAAAATATTCAATATATTTTGGCTTTCAAGAATCATGGGATTGAAGCAGGAGCTTCTCAACCACATCCACATTCACAAATAATATCTTTGCCTGCCGTTCCGCTCTTGATAAATGAAGAAATGTCGGCGGCTGATGATTATTATACTTTTGAGGGAAAATGCATTTTCTGTGAAATCATCAAAATGGAGAGTGAATTCAAAAAAAGGGTTGTTTTTGAGAATGAGCATGTTATAGCATTCTGCCCCTACGCACCTTTATGGCCGTTTGAAGTATGGATATTTCCAAAGGAACATAACCCCTCTATACAGATGCCAAGAAAATCTGAAGATGAGATACTTGCAGCTCTTGGTATAGTGCTTAAGACCTATTATAAAGTTTTGGACGACCCGCCATTTAATTTCTATTTTCATACAGCATATTTAAGAATGAGAGACCATGTGGCTCAGAAATATCATTTTCACATAGAAATCAACCCAAGATTAGAGAAAGATGCCGGATTTGAGCTTGGGGCTGGAATGAATATAACCACTATTTCTCCAGAGGACGCTGCAAAAATTTTGAGGGAAAATCTTGAAAAATAACAGGGTTGATAATTTGAAATTACCTAGATTAGTAATAAACAAAGAAAGAATTCAGGATTTTAATAGATCAAAAAAGTTAGAGTGGATAGTTACAAATGGCATGGGTTGTTATTCTTCTTCAACTATTCTTGGAATGAATACAAGAAAATATCACGGGTTGCTGGTAGCCTCAAAAAAACCTCCCCTTGATAGAAAAGTGTTATTGTCTAAGATAGAAGATGAGGTTATAATTGATGGTAAAACTTTTCAATTGTCAACTAACAAATATTTGGATGTTGTCTACCCGGAAGGTTTTAAATTACTTAATAAATTTGAACTTAATGATAACCCTAAATTCTTCTATGAAGTCTTGGGAGTAAAGATCAAGAAAGAAGTTTATATGTTAAGGGAAAAAAATATTGTTGTAATATCTTATGAAATTAACACTGGAAAAAAGGACGTTAAACTAAAAATAAAACCACTGATAAATTACAGATCAATATATGAGTTAACTAAAGATAAGAGGCTGTTTAATGTTGAAAACAAAGAGAAAGAAGTAAAAATTAAATTTAGTAATGATGATTTTCTCAGAATATCAGCAGATAATGGAAAATACTCCCCTAATACTCTAAATGAAGAGCAGAAATGGTACAAAAACTTCTATTATGAGGTAGAGGTGGAAAGAGGGGAAGATGGGGTAGAGAATTGTTATAACCCCGGAATTTTTGAGGTAGAAGGTAAGGGTAAGTTTTTATTTAAAATTATAGCCAGCTATTGCGATGATAAAGATTATGATTATGATAAACTAAAGAAATTGGAAATTAAAAGAAAGGAAAAACTGATTGATGACTTTTTCAGAATTAATGAAATCAAGAAAGAGGATTGGATTAAATGGCTGATTCTTGCTGGGGATAATCATCTAATAAAGAAATTTGACGGCAAGAGTTCTATTATTGCCGGTTACCACTGGTTTGGTGAATGGGTAAGGGATACAATGATATCACTCCCTGGAATTTGTTTAAAAACTGGCAGACTAAAAGAAGCAAAAAATATACTAGAAGGATATGCAAAATATATTAAGAACGGAATATTGCCAAATAATCTTCCTGTTAGAGAGGGTGAAAGTCCTGGTTATAATTCTGCCGATGGAACATTCTGGTTTGTCAATTGTATCTACTTATATTATCAGAAGACCAAAGACAAAAAATTCGCTGAAAAAATGTGGCCCACCATTATTCAAATAATCGAAAAGCATGTCGAAGGTACTAATGGGATAAAGCTGGATAATGACTTTCTTATGAAACATGAGCCTGGTTTGACATGGATGGATGCTAAGGTTGATGGCAGATATGTTACTCCTCGTTTTGGGAAAGCCGTTGAGATACAGGCACTTTGGTATAACTGTTTGTGTATTGCTGAATTTTTCGCAAAGGAGTTAAATGAAGATTACAGGAAATATCAGTTTCATGATAACCTCATAAAAAAGAATTTTAATGAGAAGTTTTGGTATGGTGAGTGCCTCAAGGATTGTATTGATGATAATACAATTAGGCCTAATCAAATGATTGTATTAGATTTGCCATTTAAAATTGCTGATGAGAAAAGGGTAAAAGGAATTGCCGATTGTGTTAAGAAAATTTTATGGACTGACTATGGGTTAAGAACATTACCAAAAGATAACAAAGACTTTCATGGTGTATATTCTGGTAGTTTTAGCCAGAGGGATCTGGCATATCATCAAGGCACAATATGGCCATGGATAAGTGTTATTTCGTCTGACAAAGAATGGGTCAAAAAATTTGTTGAAAGGGAGATTATGAATTTTGGGTTAGGGACTATTTCTGAGATTATTGATGGGAATGAACCTTTTGAAAGTAAAGGTTGTATTTCTCAGGCTTGGAGTATTGGGAATATTTTAGAAAATGTTTGAATGCTTACTTAACACGTCATTTTTGTACAAAAGATTGAATAAACATTAAAATACTGACTTTTCTATAATATTTCAATCTATTCACTACTTTATAGTAATCCTTATATATACTTATCACTATTAACAAGTGACAGATATGTTTACAGATAAGGTATTTTGGGTTCCACTATGGCATATTTATCAGCCGCCAGTCCAAACAAAGGAATGGTTACTCAAAGTTGCAACTGAGTCCTATAGGCAGATAATAGATCTCTATTCTAAATTCCCAAATGCCAAATTAACTCTTAATATTAACGCATCCTTAACCGAGTTACTATTGAAGTATGGCCTATTGGATGTTATAGAAGGGTTCAAAAAACTGGCAGAAAATGGTCAATTAGAATTCGTTTCTACCCTTTCTTTCCATGCTATTGCTCCTCTTCTTTCGGAAAAGGAAATTATAAGACAGATAAAAATCAACGACAGGATCAACAGAAAGGCATTTGGGAAATGTTATAAACCTACAGGTGTTTGGCTTCCGGAAATGGCATATTCTCCAGATGTGATACCTGCTTTAAAAAAAGCAGGATATGAGTGGATTTCCTTGTCAGGGGTAGCTTCTAATGGTAAATGGACAAATAAAGGTTTTTACACAGTAAGAAAAGATGAATATACTTTAAAAGTCATCTTTAGGGATGATGTAGTTAGTCTGAACATAGGTTTTGGTCGTACAAATAATAATTTTGCTGATACATTACTCAAAAACAAGGGAACATACTGTTTTACTGCTCTAGATGGTGAAACTATAGGCCATCATGTCCCATTCATGGTAGATGGCATGAGAGAAACTTTAAGAAAAATTCAAGAAAACCCTGATATAGAAACTCTTACTTGTAGTGATATCTTCGAGAAATTTGATTATTTGGGAGAAGTAGACGCTTTTCCTTCAAGTTGGTCAACAACTTATGAGGATATTCAAGCAGGTAATTATTTTCCACTTTGGTTAGAAAAGCATCAGGAACCATTCAAAAGTGTTCATAAGCTTGCATGGGATCATCTTAAATTGCTCATAAACGCTTCAGATATGGTAGAATGTGAGATAAACGGGAATATAGCCATAAGAAAACAATTCAGTATAATCAGAGATTTAGTTGACAAAGGTCAGTATAGCTGTATGTATTGGTGGTTTACAAGGGATAAGTGGCATAGGGTTTCCTCACGGTTTTTGGCTGGGTTGGAGATGCAATCAAAAGCATTCAACAAACTTCAAGGAATATCCAAAAGAAACGAAGAACTCGAAAAAATCATTGATAAAGCCAGTGAAATAAGAGAGGAAATTTATGGCAAGATGAATAATTTCTACTATTCCTCGAAAACCAATTAAGACCATTTCTTAAACAATCCACTTAATCTATCAAGAATATTAGTTCTTTCTGGCAAGTAATTTTCCCCGTCAAGAAATGATGCCAGTTTGTGAAATTCCTTAGAAACCCCAGATTTTTTATCATAGAATGTCAATGGAGTTTTCAAGCTAAGGCTTTTAAGGATTTTTATATCAAATGGTATCTTAGCTAGTATTGGCAATTCCGTCAATTCCAGTATTTCTTCTTCTTTCAATTCGAATTTCTTCCCCATAACCTTGTTAAGAACCAAACCAGTTATTTTGATATTCAAATCCTCTAAAATAGTTTTTCCTTTGATAATATCAGTTATATCTGGTAAATAGGGTGTTGCTACTAGTAATGCTTCATTGCATGCCATCATACCTGATATAGATTCTTTACCAAATCCAGCGGCATTATCCAAAAAAACATAGTCCTGATCCTGAAAAAAGTTCTTTATTTTTGAGCCAAGAATGGTGATGTCAACGCCAACAAGATCAGACAAGTTCAAAGAGGCAGGTATGACATTAACATTTGTGGAATTAGTGAATGTGGCATCGGTAAATGAAGATTTGCCTTTCAACACATCATTCAATGTATTTGGATAATAAATTTTCCCGAAGTGCATAAGAAGATGGGGGCTAGTGATATTGCAGTCAACAACTGTAACCTTTTTCTGGTAATTGGTGAACAAAGTGCTGAGGTTTGAAACTACAGTAGTCTTACCAACACCTCCCTTGCCAGACATCACTCCAATTATTCTCGTCAAATTATCACTGATTAATAGATATGATTGTTTTAAATTAAAGTTTTCTATAGAAAAAATACATCATTTTTATTAATATCATACAATTAAAAAATCAAAAAAGAAGTCGGTAAAGGTTTAATCTAATAAAATTCGTAACTTATTTCTACTACCTTAACAAAATATAATTTAAAGGTGTTTATATGGTTGTGAAGGTTGTTGTAAATGGAATTGGCACAATAGGAAAAAGAGTTGCCCACGCAATTAAACTTCAGGATGATATGAAGCTTTATGCAATTTCTACAAGATCTGCATCTCCAGCAGTAAGGACTGCACTTGAACCAGAAGGTCCACTTTATGGAACTAATCTTTACGCATGTTCACCTGAAAAACTTGAGGAGATGAAAAAGGCTGGTATGTATGTTAATGGATCATTAGAAGATCTCCTCGAAGAGGGTGAGGTTGATTTAGTTATAGACTGTGCTCCAGGCAAAATAGGAATTGAGAACAAGAAATTGTATGAGAAATATGGAGTAAAGGCTATATTTCAAGGAGGGGAAAAGGATAATATTGGTACAATGACCTTCAATTCATTCGTCAATTATGAGAAGGCATCTGAACATCAATTTGTTAGAGTTCCAAGCTGCAATACAACTTCGCTTATCAGGACTTTGCATACTTTATCCCAGTTGACTAAAATTGAAGAGGTTGATGTAGCAATAATCAGAAGGGCAAGTGATCCGCCAGATGATGAAGACGCTATGTGCAATTCAATAGAACCAACAATGCAAGTTCCATCACACCATGGATTGGATGTGAAAACAGTCCTCCCAAATATTGATATTAAAACAATGTCAGTAAAAGTTCCGACAACCTTAGCACATGTTCATATAGTCCATTGCGAAGTCAAAAAATTACCGACCGCAGATGAAATAAAGAAATTGTTTATCAAGACTCCGAGGATTACTGTTCTTAAGGCTGAACATGGTTATACATCAACTGCAAAAGTGATTGAAAGATATAGGGATTTATTAAGGCCGAGATATGATATGCCTGAAGTTGTGGTTTGGGACGAAACCATAAATGCAAAGGATGATGATGTCTTCTGGGCACACATGGTCCATCCAGAATCAATTATTGTTCCCGAGAATATTGATTGCATCAGGGCCATGTTTAATTTGGAGAAGGACAAAGACAAATCAATTAAGAAGACGGATAAATCGCTTGGGATATAAATTTTGGTGTTGATTTAGATAAAGGATTTTCAGACAATTGATGATTTTGATTTTAAGGGAAAAACGGTCATATTAAGGGTAGATATAAACTCTCCTGTATCTAAAAAAGGCAAAGTAGAAGTATCTGAAAGGATAATTGAATCATCAAAAACAGTTCGAGAACTTTCTGACAAAAAAGCAAGGGTTGTCATACTTGCACATCAGGGGAGAAATGGAGACCCAGATTTTGTTCATTTAAAACAGCATGCTAAAATTTTAACTAAATATTCCAAGAAAAAGGTCAAATTTGTGAATGATATCATTGGAAAAAAGGCTGTTAAAAAAATTAAAAAATTAAAAGATGGTGAAATTATTCTTCTAGATAATGTGAGGTTATTGGATGAAGAATCTGTAGAAAAAAAACCAGAAGAACATTCTAAAGGGCTGTTGGTTCAAACATTAGCTCCATTGGCTGATTTTTTTGTCAATGACGCTTTTTCTGCTTCCCATAGATCGCATGCTTCTTTGGTTGGATTTACTTCAATTATGCCTTCTTTGGTAGGGAGATCAACCGAAAATGAAATCAAATCAATAAGAGGAGTTATTGAAAAAATGAAAACCTCAAAACATGATACTTTTATTCTTGGTGGGGCAAAACCGGATGAACCTTTGAATATAATGGTTCATATGTTAAGTGAAGGGACTTTGGAAAAAGTACTAGTTTCTGGGGTAATAGGAAATTTATTCTTGATTGCTTATGGTTATGATCTTGGGAAACCAACAATGAAGTTGCTTAAACAAAATGGTTATCTAGACTACTTACCTCAAGTCAAAGAACTGTTAAAAAAATATAAGAGCAAAATAATAGTTCCGTTGGATGTATCCATAGAGGTGAACAAAAAAAGGAAAGAAATTCTTGTCGAAGAACTCCCAGTTGATTCACAAATAATGGATATAGGAACCAGAACTATTGAAAAATACACTGAAATAATAATGAAATCAAAGAATATTGTAATGAAAGGTCCTGCTGGTGTGTATGAAAAGAGGGGATTTGAAATGGGGACAAGAAAACTCTTGGAATCTATAAAAGCCTCAAAAGGAGTTTCATTAGTTGGTGGAGGACACACTCTAAGTGCACTAAATAACCTTAAGATTGATAAAAATGGTTTTTCTAATGTTAGCCTTGCTGGGGGAGCTTTGATTATATATCTATCTGGAAAGAAATTGCCAGCACTAGAAGCGCTCAGAAACTGTGTAAATAATGATGCCTCAATCAATAAAAGATGTTCGCCTAGGGAAATTGATTAATAACAAGCGGTTAATTTAAGTTTTTAGTTGGTTTGGTTTCTCTTCATTTTCTTTCTTTTCAATCGGAATTTTCTTCTTGAATAAGAAGCCAGAAGTTTTTTTCCTAAGCATTGGTAGATAAGACTTTCCATTTTCAAAAACTTCAAAACCTTTTGGTAATTGATTTGAAGCTCCATTAGGATCTTTTGAAAAATAGTATAATTTTCTCTTTCCTGTCTGTTTCATGTGGAGCCAAAATTTCTCCTTTTTCTTGTTAACATGTTCATACGGGCCAAATAAACTCATATTCTTTTTTTATTTTTTCAGATATTAAACTGTTTGTCCAGATTCCTGAGATTCTCTGAGAATTTTAGGCCTTTTCAGCTTCTCCTTGGACTTCTTAAACATATATAGTAAGACCAAAGCCAAAACAAGAACTAAAAATCCTAATAACTTTATCACATTTGACGCTTTTAAAAAAACTAACTTCGGAATATTTATGACAGCAAAAGACATCATCAAATCCTGAAGGTCAAAGCGTATTTCCTGAAGTTTTTGGTATGCATCGTGATATTTTTCTGTATTGTAATACTCTTCAGCTAAATCCAGATCTAATTTTATTATTTCTAGCTTGCTTTGTATCTCAGAAACTCTAATTCCATTGCTCATAGCATCAGAAATTTCATTTTCAAACTCTGCAATTATGAATTTATAATTTGTTATAATTTGGTAAACCATATCTTTTAGTTTGATATCACTGACATTTACTATGATTTTCCTTGCGACTTGTATCTCATTTGAAGAAAACTCAATATCCAATGGGTAAATATCTGGCTTGGTGTCAAAAGGTACTTTAACTGACAGCATAAATATAGAAGACTTATTCGGAGGAAAAGTAGTCAAAATTTTTGGGAAGATATCCGCTTCTATTTTATCAGTATATATGGTAATTTTAAGTGAATGCAGAGTCGAATTCCCAATGTTATTTAATTTTATATATGTTACAATTGTTTCACCTTTTGGGATATTTAACTCATTTGGTGCGTCAATGCTTAACTTATGCTCATAATATTTTACTCTTATTGCTCCCGCCCTTCCTTTAATAGCGTCAGATTCAGAAACATAGTATTCTGTGGATGATACCCCAGATTGGGTGGTTTGCTCTGTAACTCCTTGAGTTCCTGTTGTCTGATTAGAAGTTTCGGATTGCCTGACAATAAAGGTTCCCCATGTTTCCATTCTCTTAGTGTCAGCATAAGATACCCTTAATTGTATATAATAAACCCCATAATCTGGGGGAAGGTAAATAACCTTAAAAGATTTTCTGTCTCCAGGCCTTAACTCCGTTAGCGCATCGTAATAATATGCAAGTTGGTCTAGTGTTGAATTTTTAATGAAAACTTCTATTCTTTCATCATAAGTGGTGCTGCCAGAATTCTGGATTTCTATAGTTATGTTTGTGATATTTCCAATTTCTGGGTAAACTGGGTAATCAAAAGCTGTGGTCCTGATTTTTGTCCTTAACCTTATGCTAACAGAAAATGTGTTTGAAGCCCAACCGGTTATCGACTCTTCAAATATATTCCACAAAAAAAACAGTGATAGGAAAAAAATTAATAACAGG
>CAYZVE010000002.1:0-13922 GCA_964481805.1 uncultured archaeon
TCACCAATGCGGTAATCATGAACTTCACCTCTCTAAGCGACTGTTCTGATGACATACCAACAGAAAATCCAGTTGTAAACACATCAAACTCAATCGAGCTCTCACTAACAGGATCCACATGGCAGACCTGCCAATCAAACAACTCAGGATCAGGCTGGTACAACTGCACATGGAACTCTACAGACGAAGACCAAGGCTGGTGGGATGTCAGGGTAAACACAACAAAAACAAGCTTCAACGAAAACTCAACCACATACACAAACAGGTTCTACCTCAAGAACTGGGAAGCTGTCAACACTTCAATCCAGTCAGTCACTCCAGATCAGGCAGGATGGACCAAACAATACAACTATTCCCTCCCTGTCAATGATACAGAAGGTGATACAATCACCTGTACTTTACTGGTATCAAGAGACAACATGACAACATGGGAATACAAATCCTCGTCAATAATTCCAGGAATACCAGGCCTATTAACGAATGGAACATGTAATGTCACAGTCCATGACTTTTCATGCTTGGACATAGACTTGCAAGACGAGACAAACCTCAAATGGTTCATGTGGCAGATAGAAAACGGTGTCCCAGAGAATGCATACAACACAACACCAACACAAGGACCTAACTTGACTGCATCTTCAATAACCGTTACATTAATAGAAGGTAACAACACTGTCCTCAACAGGTCATCAGGCTCAAACCAAGTAAGAAGGTTAGCAATAAATGTTTATGACGATGAAAACTACACTTCAGCGCCGAATACCAACGTATCCTTTTGGCTGACAAACGAGACATATGACTTCAGGCTAGAATTGATAAACACAACAGATTCTGAAGGTAATGCTTCCTATTCATTCAACCCCAACTGCTCCCATATAGTAGGCCAGCAATACTGGATAGCTGGAACATCAGATATCTGTTACGAAGTGGAAAATGTATCCTCAGCCAACTTAACATACAATGTCACAGACGACTTGACATTAACAATAACATCACCAACCGGCGGGAAATACCTGAGAGGAAATTACCCAGATGGACAATTAGTTCCATTAATAGGTAATATTGAGGATAAATGTGGTAATCTAGTTCCAAATAATATTGTAAACTTTTCAGTGAATAAAACTTCAACAGTCAATTTCTGCAACCCAATGGTTGATGTTGGAAACGGAACATACAACTGCAGCCTTAATACGAGTGGTTTTGTAGCTAAGGGATGGGATGTAAAAATGAATGTTTCAAGGGTAAATTATTATAATTACAATGAGACTGAAAAAACATTTGAACTAAACCAAAAAGGTTTCTGGGTTGAGTCCAAACCTATTCTAAATTCAAGCTTTGTTGTACAATCTTATAGTCAAACCACAGGTCAAGCGGGTGATGGTGGCTGGGGTGAAAAATGGGTTTTCACTGTCAATGCAACAGATGAAGATGATGATACGCTTTCTGTGAAATTATGGGTGAATTCAAGTAGTGGATGGGTTCAACCGAATATAACAGCTATGAGCAACAATTCTGTCTCAGGCCAAAATACTACTGTAACATTTACTATATATGGTTGGCCAAGTGGTGGAAATCCAGATTTGGGTGTTCATGCGTTTAAGTTCAATGTTAGTGAAACAAGTGTTGACTTCTCACAAAATATTAATGAAACTTCCAATGGCACATTTACAATAGAAAGGGATGATGTTGATTTTGTTCATATATTAGGCAACAATACAGTTGTCAACAGAACATCTGGCTCTCAGATTTTGACATTAAGAGTTCATGATACTGATAAAAATACATATCCAACAGCTGGATTTTCAGGAACTTTATGGGTAACAAATGACACAGCAAATAATTACGCTCAAATTGGAACAACCACAACATCTGGATACATAAACACATCCGAGGGTCAATTTGATCCAGGTTGTACATCACCCAATTTTGCCGTAGGTCCCCAGAGATGGAAAGGAGGAGTGACGTCTGGAAGCTACTATAAGCTCAGCAACAGCAGTGAATTTTACATAAACATAACAACAATAAAGTTAGGGATATATTATTTTGAGCCTGCTAATGCCCAATTAGTATTGAAAGGGTTGGAAAATGTAACAGTGAGGGTTAATGTTTCAGATGATTGTGGCCCTGTTCCGGGTGCTACTGTAACAATTATATCACAACAACTTTCTGCAACACCACAAGAAAAAGATTGTGTTGAAGACCAGTCTCCTCAAGGTTCAATAACCTATGAAGGTGGTGGTAATTATAGTTGTATATTCAGGAATGATACCCATTCAGCATCTCCACCTATCTGGAATTATGGGTATTTTAATGTAAGTGTTAAAGCAGAAAAACAATACTATGAAGATTCTGACACACACCTTAACACCAGTTCATATTACTTAACCTCAAGCCCATCCATAACTTTAGGTGCACCTCTTGGTGGCAGTAGTACTACATCATGGGGTGATGTCTGGACATTCCCAGTAACTATTGAAGATCCTGATAAAGATGGGGAACAGGGAAGCCAGATAAACGTATCATTCTGGATGAACCTAACTGGGCAATGGGAATTCCAAGAATCAAAATTATGCACACCATCCCTTGGAACTTGTGAGGGGATGGAATTCACAGACGTTACATTCATGTGCAATAGAACATACAGTGATGTGGGAACTCACTATTACAAATTTAATGTAACAGATAATTTGAATTATACTAATGAAAAAGACAGTTCAATTTCAATAACAACAGATCCAACTTCAGCGCTTACACAAAATTTATTTGGAGATGGAGATTCTGTTGGAAGAGAAGGCGCTAGTAGTATTAATCTTGGAATTAAATTTACAGACGAGTTGAAGGGTGACATTAACATAGGTAATGTAAACGGAACAATATATATAACAGAAAATGACTCTGTATTTTCAAACTATTCAAATATACAGACACAAAGTGACGGATATTTCAATTATAGTTTTGATCCTGGCTGCAGTTTCTCGGAGGGAAGGCAATGGTGGAAAGTGGTGATGAATGATAGTTGCTATACAACTAGTAGCAGCGCTATAGGTGGAATAAACCACTCAGTTAATGTATATGGCCAATTAAAGAATAACTTTATAGTGCCATCAGAAGATAGCGTATTCCAAGTTGGCAATATCATCACATTAACTTCAAATATAACATCAGACTGCTATGATAATGTAAGTTCTGCTACTGTAACGCATGAAGCTATATCACCTTTGGGAATTGTAGAAGGGGCAAACACGTCAGCCATTGCAAATGAATATTATGGCATATACAACTCAACATGGAATACAACCTTCCACAAAGGTGGTGATTGGTCATTTAGAATCAATACAAGCAAAAGCTATTATTACTCCAACTCTACAACATACACTAATTGGATATACCTAAATAACACAAGACCTGATTATGATAATTTCAGTGTGACTCCTGAGGTGGAGGGCTGGGGAAGAACATACAATTATTCGGTTGACATTTCAGATTTCCAGCTTGATAATGTTACATGTACACTGTTCACCTCTACAAACAATGGAAGCAGTTGGGTAAATAAAGGGTCAACAATAATTTATTGGGGTGTAGGTCAATGTTTGATAAATGTTTCTGATTTCACATGTTCAGACATGGGAACAGACAATCTTTATAGATTTGAATTAAATGATGGAACGAATATATTCAATACAACAAACCAGACTGGCCCGAACATAACAGAAGACAATGCTGCCATTTATTATAATTTTGGCAATAATATCGAAGTTAATAGGAGCGGAAATTCAGCGGTGCTGTTCATAGTAGGAATTAATGATACAGACAGAGAAAACACACCAATACAAAATGTTAACTTAAGTTTCTGGGTTACAACTGATGGCCAAACATTTGGTGATGAAAATAAAACCGCTACAAACAATTCTGGATATTCAAACCAATACTTCAATCCAGACTGTGCATATGCCTCAGGAGTCCAAAAATGGAAGACCAGCTTAATTAACACTTGTTATGAGAATGTTAATACAACCAACTACACGATCACAATCAATGGTAGTTTTATGAATGACGTGAGCTCATTTATTGATTCCACCATATTAAAATCAGAAGAAAATGTAACAGTAGACACGCTTATAAAAGATGAATGTGATGTTGGAATAAATGAATCTTCCGTAACTTTAGGGTTGAATACACAAGGAAAAACATACGACTGCACACCAATCTCTGATTTGGATGAGGGTTATTATAGATGCATTAGGAATACAAGTGACTTGAAAGCCGGATGGTACAATATATCTGTAAACTCATCCAAGGAATATTATAACATCAACAACACATATATAGAAGTCAATCCATTCTTCATTGAAACAAGGTCACAAGTAATTAACCAGACAGTAACATCTTCAGAGGGTGGAGAGACAGGGGGCTGGGGTGAGAGATTCTATTTCACAGTGAATGTCACAGATGAAGATACAGATAATGTCACTGTTGAATTATATGTGAGAAAAGTTGGCTCAGGAATTTGGGGTGTTGCAGTAAACACTACAAGCCTAATTTCACCTTCTAACCAGACAGTAAATTTAAGCTGGGCAGGCGGCTCATGCGGAGACCAGACAACATGGGAATACAAATTCACATCAAGGGATGACCCAGACTACCCATTGGCGAGTGATAATCAATATATTACAGATTCAGAGTCAAGAAACTTCACCTTAGAAAAAGATGATGTTAACATCGAATATGGGGAGGGTGATGAAGTTACATTATGGAGAAATAATAGTGACACAACCATACTATCCCTAAGAATTACTGATGCTGACAATGGGAATGACGTTGGGGGTGGTATTTCAGGGGCCTTCTGGGTTACAACAGATGGAAGTACATTTATAGAGAAAAAACTCTCGACAACAAATACATCCAGTTATATAATATACAATTTCCCAACTGACTTGCCAAGCGGCCAGACAAAATGCAATTTCTCGACAGGCATACAGAGCTGGAAAGGCGGTATTTACAATGATACATGTTACGAGAACACAAACTCGACAAACTATAATATAACGCTACAATCACTCATGATACCTGAAGTAGTCTATCCTAATGAGACAGGTTTTATAAGAGGCGATTTAGTTTCAGTCAACGGCACTATAAATGATGAGTGTGGTTATATAGAAGATGCAACAGTCACTTATACATATATACCACAAAGCAGCACACAGAATGCGTATATATGTACTATAAGTTCAAATAATGGGTGGCTAGAAGGCAGTGGGTGGTATAATTGCACAAAAATTACTACTGGAAGGCCACAAGGTAATTACACTATTAAAATGGAAGTGAGTAAGAACTACCATGAATCAAACCTTACACAAAGGATAGATTCCTTCAACCTAGGAAGAATTCCAAGCCTGTCAGATCCACATGTTCAAGACGTATATGGAAACGAAGTAACAAAAGCAGGTTGGGGAGAAAGGTTTAAATTTACAGTTATATTCTCGGATCAGGACTATAATCCAAACAATATAAGCTTATGGAAGAGTTATGACAATTCAACATGGTTCTTAGTTAATTCCACTTCGATGAGCGGTGTTTCAGTTCCAATTCAGTTCGATATTGGAAGCCAATACAAAACCAAATTCTCATGCCAAGATTACCAGAGCCAGTCACCATCATTCTATTTCAAATTCAGGACAGTCGATATATATGGATTCTCTGATGAGACAGACCCGCAGAACATAACATTAGAAAGGGATAATGTGACAATATCCATAAGCTCTTCAAGCAGCTCAGAAGTCAGGAGAATTGGCAGCAACACTGCGTTACTTGGCTTCAGAATTTATGATTCTGACAACCAGAGCTATGTGACAAATGCAACAGGCAAAATTTATGTGACAGAAGATGGCATCAGTTATACTTTCAATAAGACTTGCAATGCAACAGACGGATATTGCAACATAACTTATGATTCAAACTGCACATCTTCAGCTGGCATCCAAAATTGGATTGCTGAGGCAGCTGATAGTTGCTACCAGTTGCTTAACTCCTCAACTCAAAACTTCACTAATTATGGGCAGCTGAATGTTTCATTGGGATACCCAACACAAGGATCGATAATACCAAGAGATACATCAACAAACCTAAACGCCACTGTAAAGGACGAATGTGGCAGCACAATATCAGACTCAAATGTAACATGGTATAATGCAACATGGGGTAATTTGACAACAGGCTATAATACAACATGGATGGTTTCTACAAACCAAGATATAGGGCTGCAATATATAAGGGTCAATTCCACAAGACAATACTACGACAAGAATACAAACCAGACCCAGGTTGAAATTCATGGATGGAGCAGTGTAGGTTACATAGAGCCAACAAATGGGTCAAACTATCAGGCAGGTTCCTTGATTGAGGTTAAATGCAAGGTTATCGACAGCAATACCTCAAATCCCATTGAAAACTACCCTGTCAGCTTTTATAAAAATTCACAGATTTTAGACCCATTAGACCCTGATAGTATTACAAACCAAAATGGGTATGCTTCAAAGTATTGGTCAACATCTTCAGAATTGGCTGAATGGTTCAACATATCATGCAATATATCCACAAACTCCAGTCTCTATTATTCGACATCCTACCCACAAAACCAGACAATATTGAAGATAGACAGGCAGCTAATTACCACGCAAATAATAGTCCCAGATTCAACCATATTTAGGAATAATACATTTTCTCCAAATTCAACCAATATAACAATCCATGTCAACGATGCTAACATAGGTGATGCAGAAGATGCAACAGTCAGGTTTTATAATTCCTCAAGTTTAATAGACTCATGCCAGACAAACTCTACAGGATATTGCTCAATAACATACAACCCTTCAGATGTAATAGATCTAGGGGTAAAAACAATATATATAAACTCTTCAAAAGCTGGCTTGGAAGATTCAGATACAAACCAAACACAAATTACAGTGAAAGGCCTTTTAATCTTGAATATAACATCACCAGGTAATTGGACTCAGCATGCTAAATCAGAAACCATTCAATTAAAAGCTAATTTGACAACAGAGAATGGAATTAGTACTGGTGGTACAATATACTGGTATAATAACACATCTTTGGTTGGTATAGGAAATAATACAATCCTTCAGTTATCAACTCAACAAACAGGAATCAGGCAATACAATGCTAATTCCACGCAAAGTTACTACCAAAATGGTGAGGATAGCTTCTATATTATAATAGGAAGTCTTTCAGAAGTTACTTGGGTCTATCCATACAACTTGACAGATGTTTCATACATGGAACCTTTCAATTCAACATGCGCAGTCATAGACCAGAACTCTGGCGGTGGCATAAGCAATTATACAACAACCTTCAGTTACAGATGGGGAAGTTCAGGAGATTTCACTTATAATATGACCAACAACACAAATATAACAGGGCACACAGACTTTGAGTTCCTTCCAACACAAAAAGGGAACCTATACTTGAGATGCAATATAACTAATGACGAGATACAATACTACAATGCAACAGTCTCTGAGGTGACATCCCTCCTTAATATAATGGACTTTGAAGCACCAGGAATTTTCAACATTTCGGTATATCCAAACCAAAGTTTGGAAGCCAACTTAAATGCAACAATCATCAATGTGTCAGTTACAGACAATTATGGGGTTAATTCTACAGGAGTTTGGGCTCAGATAACAATGCCCAACAACAATATCATAAATTTAACACTTGAAAATTTGAGTGATACCAATTACGGCGGATCATATGTTCCAACAATAGGGGGAAATTACACTATAAATATTTACGCCCAGGATGAGCCTCCTGAAAGCAATGAAAACAGCACTTTTGCAGCAAATATCTCTGTGTTTGGAAAGATTGACGGCAGTGTTTACCAAGAGCCAGAAACTGAGTATGCAACTGGAATAACCCAGACACAAACTTATAGTTTTGAGATTACATCCAACTTCACCAACTTAGGGCCAGCCACAGCTTATGATGTTAACCTCACACAATCAGAATACCCAAGCGACTCTTTGGTATACAACGAGACAATCAAGTCTTGTGGCACATTATATGTCAATCAAACATGTGGACCGTGGATATTTTTGGTAACTGTTCCAGTAGGGACATCACCTGGATTAATAAGGACTAACGTTACTGGGACATGGAGAAATCCAGACAATACAATCAACACCACACAAAACACAACAGATATCATAGTTTCATCCAACCCAATTATAAACATATATGAAGCCGAGCTATCCAAATCAACACCACATGATACAACAACATATGTGGGAAACATAACAATCCAATCATCAGGAAATGACGAGATTTATGATATAGAAGTTTCAACACTTGGTGGCAATCTGCCTGTTGATTGTCCATTGTGCTCAATAACTATAAACCCATATGAAGAAGGCTTATTGTCACCGGGAACTAATTTCACATCCCATATAAACATCACAATACCAACTGGTCAGGCTCCAGGGAATTATTGGACAAAAATAAAAGCCTCGTCAAGCAATGCAGGGTCTGACGAGATAGTCATGAATTTGACAATTCCAACCAACTCTACATGGTCCAGAACACCAGATACATTCGGGACAATGATAGTCCCATCCAATTCAACTGGACAAGCTGGCATTATAAATGTCACAAATGTCGGTAATATCAAGATTCCATTCCAAATATTTAAGCAAGGAAATGCATCATCCCTTGTTACCACAAACCCACTGTCATTCGACCTAGAAAAACAAACTTCAAGAAATATTACTGTCAGCTATTCAATTTCACAATCAACACCTCAAGCAATTTACTCATTGAATATAATAATAAGAAACACTTCAGCAAGCCCAACAGAACAATCGGTTTCACTTACATTTAATATAACTGATATCCCCCCAACAATTAATAATGTCCAAATTCCAGAAGCTTTTGAAATGATATATGATGTAATAAACATCTCTGCAAATGTTACAGACAATCTTCAGGTCGACAGTGTATGGGTAAACATAACAACCCCAAACAACATAACAACAACCGTCCCAATGACACCAAACAACACAATTTATTCCACAACCTACAATTCATCAACACCTGGCCCGCATATAATATTAATTTGTGCTAATGATACTTATCACAATGCAGACTGCTATTCCTCAGTGACCTCATACGCCATGAATGAGACCAATATCTCAATATTCTCAAATGAAACATTCATAACAATAACCAATATGACAATGTATGATAATTATACAATACCTTTGGAGCTGGGATTTAATAATACCGGGTATGCAAGGTCATCCAATTCCATCCTTACATTGAGCTCAAACGAGAGCAAAATATACTTTAATCAAACTACATTCAATTTCAGTATAATTTTAAAGAATTCATCTTCAACATATAGCACAATAATAAAGATTAGAAATGGAACAACATCTGGTTTGTACTCATTCAATTTAACAGCTAATTGGACAAATATAAACGGCTTAGTTGGTTCAAATTCAACAAATATAACCTTCAATGTAACAGAAAACCCCTCAATATTGCTCCCGCAAAACATAAGCAAGATCGTCTCAGATGGTAGTAACGGCACAACTACAATGTCAATAACGGCAAACGGCAATATGAATGCCCAGAATATAACTTATTCATGCAAATCAGGTATAGTATGTGATAATTTCACCATCCAATTCTCCCCAGAAAACATAAGTTCAATAAGTTTAGGCTCAACTGAAAATGTTAATGTCACAATAAGTGTTCCCATCAAATTCACTTTAGGGACATATAATGGGACAATAGAAGTCAATGCTTCTGGCGGTGTTTCCTCCCAGACGACATTATTCATCACAGTCCCACAAAATCTTTCATGGACCCAAACACCTTCCATTCTAAACAGAACAGTCTTGAATAATTACACAGGCTTTTTCGGGTCAATTAATCTAACCAACACAGGAAACTCCCCGATAGTTTTGAATATCAATACCTCAGGCAATATATCAGATCACATAGACTTGAGCAATGAAAGCATTACATTAGCTATCGAGGAAGTTAGGGTATTGAACATAAACTATTCATCCCCAGACATAATTTTTGATGGCAATTATACTGGTGTTATAACAATCAGCAACACAACATCACAAATAGAGCCTATTAAAGAAGTCAATGTAAACATGTATGTCACGAACTTCTTCAGCAAAATAGAATATCCTCTTTCGACGAATCCAATTATAAATGTAATTTCTGGCAGTGTAATAATATCGAAAATAAATATATCCAGCAACAACCAGTCATTAGCATCAAACGTCACATTTTTGGTTAGAATATTCAATGAGACGCAAAGCTCAGATGTTAATGCCAATGCAACATTCAATTCAACAGACAATTTGTGGTACCTCAACTTCACAGCACCTTCCCTGACAAATGGGTTTGCCTACAGCCTAAATGTCACTGCCATCAGAAATTCAACAGACTATATAAATTCAACTCACAGGAGGTCTGACATCCAAAATGATTCAATAATTTATTTGGACACAGAATCACCAACAATCCATGAAATAAAGATTCCATCAAGAGTCCCAATAAATTCCACTGTGAATATACTATTAAATATTACAGAAAGAGGATCAATCAAGAACCTGACAGCTAATATGACCTATCCAAGCGGGGATATAGAAGCTTTCAATTTCACTTTAGTTTCAAGAAACATTGATAATTATCTTTATGAATTGAACTTCACAAATACATCTCAGATAGACGAATACACAATCACAGTTAAGGTTTGTGATTATTCAGGAAATTGTAAAATGGATTCAGAAACATTTGAAATATACCCAATAGCAATAATTAGCGGGTATTCAAAGGATTATGAGCTTATCAACGAGCCTGTTGTGGAATCAAATTTCACCTTCTATGAAGAAGGCACAGATACGTCTAGATTCAGCTTCATCTCAAACCAGTCTACAGGATATTACAATGAGACAATAGATGTGAAATCATATGATCTGGAATTGAGTGTCCTTAACAATACAATAAGCCATAATGGCATTTCAATTGATACAGACCTTTACAATCCTATAATAGCTGGTAAAATACCTGGAGTGAGAATAAGCAGTAGCGCCCTTAAAGGGTTTTATATTAACAGCATTTTTAATTCAACAAACAATACCCTTTATTTGGATTTCTATGAATGTGTGGACGGAGGATGTCAGAATAATCTGTTTACGATTGATTATTTGGGAGTTTACAAATGCACAAATTGGGTTAGAAAAGTCGGGTGTAACCCAACTACAGCATGGACCAGGCTTGATGCAGCCATTAATACAACAGACTTTACAGCGAGATTTGACATAGAAAATGTAACAGGGGCATATGCACTTGCAGAATTTATATGCGGTGATGACTCTTGTGAGAGTGAATATGGTGAAGATTCAGATAAATGCTCATTAGATTGTGTGTCACCGACCGTAATTCCTGGAACTGGAGCCGGAACTGGTGGTGCTGGAACTGGAGCCGGAACTGGAACTGGAGCCGGTGCTGGAGCCGGAACTGGAGGCTCTAATGCTCCATCTAGGATAAGCATACCTCCTGTACCCAAGGTAAGATTTGTTCCAATCGAGGTTAAGTCCCTTCTATTTGATACGATTTTATACCCAGGAGAACAAAAAACATTCGGCTTGGATATTGTTAACAATGAAGAATTTGATGCAGAAATAGATGTTTCAATTGAAGGGCCTGTATTCAACATTCTGGTATTGCAAAAATCTCATTTAATAATATCTGGCAAATCGACTGAAAACCTTTTAATAAAGGCATCAGTTCCTTCAAACTATGTTCCAGGGATTTATACTGGAGAAATAGTGATTAAATCTCAAGACACCACATATAAGGCTCCGGTGACGATAAAGGTTAAGCCTGTAGAAGAGCCACTTTTAGATGTTAAGATAAAGATATTATCCAAAGCTGTGGCACCAGGAGCAAACGTCACATTTGAAACATCTATACTTAATATGGGGGAGACCGCAGAAGTTGATGACATAACAATAACATACTTTATAATGCCACTGTCAGATCAAAATAAAATAATAGCCCAGGAAGCTGAAACTTTGGCGGTCAATGATGTGTTGACATTTACAAAATCGATTAAATTGCCAGATGATATACCAACAGGCAAATATATAGTATATGGAAATGCTTCATACTGGTTTGGCGGCAAGGTAGCTATATCTGTTGATAATTTCGATGTTAGTTCACTCCCATTGCCATTATTGATTTTGAAAGCAGCCTTAATGAACCCAATAACTTACATAGTTATTTTCATAGGTGTACCGTTGATTTATATAGGGTTGAGATGGGTATCATCCTATAAGGCGATGAAGAAGACAAAATCCAGATATATAATACCTCTGGATGTCAAGAAACTACCTCAGCCTGGAGAGAATTCAATTGAAGTCGGGAAGATTGCAGAGACAGACATCAAATCATACATAGACATAAGTCAGCTTTTAGTTCATTCGATAGCAGCAGGTGGTACTGGTTCAGGAAAAACAGTTTCAGCTATGGTTTCCGCAGAAGAACTATTAAAGAGGAAAATACCTGTTATTGTCTTTGACCCAACAGCCCAGTGGACAGGCTTTATGAAGCCATGCTCGTTGAAGCCAATGCTAGATATGTATCCGAAATTCAACCTAAAAATATCTGATGCAAGGGGATTCAAGACAAACATAATCCTCGTTGAAGACGAAAACATGAAAATAAACATAAAAGACCATATAAAGCCAGGGGAATTGACTGTATTTGTTTTGAACAGGCTGCCTCCTGAGAGATTGGACTCATTCGTCCAGAGGAGTATACAGTCAATCTTTGAAATGAGGCCTAAGGAATCAAAGAAGATAGAGCTTATGTTGGTTTATGATGAAGTTCATAGGCTGTTGCCGAAATACGGCGGTAAGAAAGGTTATTTATCTTTAGAAAGAGCTTGCCGTGAGTTCCGTAAGTGGGGAATTGCTGTATTCCTAATATCGCAGGTATTGCTAGACTTCAAGGGTGCTATAAGGGCTAATATAGCAAATGAAATCCAGTTGAGAACTAAGTATGAGGGTGATATAAACAGGGTTAAAACAAAATACGGGCCTGATTATGCATCTAAAGTGACCAAGCTTACTATAGGAACTGGTTTATTCCAGAATCCGGAATACAACTTTGGTAAGCCATGGTTCATCAGCTTCAGACCTCTGTTACATTCGCCATTTGCCCTCACAGACCAGGAGGTCAACTCATATATTGAAATCACAAAGAAGATAGAAGAGTTGGATAAGAGAATAGAAAAGTTAAAAGAGAAGAAAATCGATACATATGATATAGAACTTGAATTAAATATAGTGAAAGACAAAGTAAAGGTCGCATCATTTGGGATGGTCCAAAGCTACCTTGAACCTCTTGTCAAAAGGATAGAAAAACTTGAGAAATGATTTATATGAAACTAAAAAACCCAGATAGTTTGGTTGAGGAAAGAAAAAGAGAAATAGAAATTCTTTTGAAATTTTTGGAAGATGAATACAGGTCTGCAAAAATCAGTGAGCAAACCTATCTGCAGATAAAGCAGAAAAATCTGAAAAAACTTGAAGAAATCAATAAAAAACTTGGAATTACAACAAAAACTTATCAAACCAAGAATAAAAAGAAGGAGAAGCAGGAACAGCCTGAACCGATCAAAGAAGAAGTGAATGAAGAAGAAGTTGCTGAAGAAACCGAACAAGTGGATGAAAAATTCCCTGAAGTTCCAAAACAAGAGATTAAAGCAGAAAAACCTGAAGAGAAGCCACAAAAAACTTCAACATTCAAGAAAATCTTTGGCATGAAAAAGAAGGAGAAGCAGGAACAGCCTGAACCGATCAAAGAAGAAGTGAATGAAG
>CAYZVE010000002.1:14022-30658 GCA_964481805.1 uncultured archaeon
CTTTGGCATGAAAAAGAAGGAGAAGCAGGAACAGCCTGAACCGATCAAAGAAGAAAAAGTGAATTCAGAGCAGCAAGAAGAACCAGTATTTATTGATCCTTTGAAGGGGCAAGAACAAATTCAAGAGCAAGAAACGAGCCAGCTTTTAGCATCAGATAATAAAATAGAAGCTGGTTCAGGCATGACGATAGAGCTAGAAAAATTGAAAGTAATTATTGACGCCCTTAAGGATAGAAATAAAGCAACTGATGAAAGATTGACTATAATTTCTGAAAATTTGGGAGAAATGAGGTCTTTGATATTTCAGGCAGATGGTCATATGAGGGAAAACTCATTAAAGATGGACACAATAGAAGACCAATTAAAAAATATATCCCCAAAGGAAATAGAAAAGAAATTCATGGAAAATGGGTCAAAATTTGAGAAGCATGACTTGTCAATAGATATGATTACCAAAAAATTAGAAGAAATATCTAAGAGGAGCAATACAACATATTTAATGTTAAAAGACATGGGTGGAGTAGAAAATTTATCCAAGTTGAATAAAGGGATTAGCAAAAAAATAGATGAAATAAAGGAATTAGAGAGGTATATAGAGAGACTGTCAACCAAAACAGAAAAATACTTCCTTGACACCAACAAAAACTTTGAAGATTTTGTTCATTATAAAATTAAAATCGACAATTTTGACGATGTGATAAAGGATTTGGTAATGGCAACTGATGGCCTTAATTCGAGATTTGAAAATTATATCACTAAAAAAGACCTAAGCCCAATTAATGAAGATTTAATGGAAGTAAAGAAAAATATAGAAAATCTCAATACGATAATTCCAATTGCAGAAATGAAAATGTCACCATCAATTACCAGATTAAAAAATGAAAAGGATGATATAAATTCACTTTTGAATTCAGTTAAAAAACAATATAGCGATGGTAAAATGACAAAGAAAGAATATGAAAATATCAAACATAGTTTTGAAAAGAACCTCAAAGATTTGGAAAAGGAATTGATAGTCGAATGGAAGGAGTTTGAAAAAATATCTAAGCCTGTCGAAAAACCTGAAAAAATACAAGAAGATGTTGAAACACCAAAAGTTGATGCAGTTTCAGAACAACAGGCCCAAGAGGAAAGTGTTGAAGCCAGCGACCATCCCCGAGAAACTGAAGAAGGTGAATTGAAAAACCAAATCAAACAATTAGATGTTGAAGAGACCCCTAAAAAAATGGATGAAAAAAAAGTAAAGAGAGAGGAAAAGACAGTCTTGGTTGATAAGCCAAAATCTACCATAAAACCCAAAAAAGCAGTTAATAATAGAAAACATGGGAAAAAAACAGACAAGAAAAAACCTCTGATAAAAGAGAAACCTAAAGGAACAGAAAAGAAAAAAGCGAAAAAGACTTAATTTTGTAAAAGATTAAGAATGTATAGATGGCAAGAATTATTGGTATAACTTCTGGTAATGGGGGAGTTGGGAAGACAACTATAGTTTCTAATCTAGGCGTGATACTATCGAAATACTTCAATAAAAGGGTTACAATAGTTGATTGTAACGTCACTAATTCCCATTTAGCCCTATATTTTGGCATGTATTATTTTCCAGTAACTATCAACAAAGTTATGAGGGATAATGTAAAAATAGAAGAAGCGATGTATAAACATTACAGCGGTGTTTACATAGTTCCTGCATCCTTAAGTCTGTCTGATTTAAGGGGTGTTGATATTGTAAAACTTAAAAGCGTTGTCGAACCATTAAGGGAAAAGAATGACATAATTATCCTTGACGGAAGTCCTGGTCTTGGTAGGGAAAGTATGGCAATGTTGAACGCTTGTGATGAAATCCTATATGTTACAACACCCATAATGTCATCGCTTGTTGATATAGTCAGATACAAGGAAGTATTGAACGAGATCAATAAAAAATCTGTTGGGATTATCATTAACATGAAACGAAATATAAAAAATGAGCTGGGGAATTCTGAAATAGAAAGGTTTACAGACATGAAGGTAATATCTTCAATACCATTTGATAAAAATGTTTATAAAAGTTTGGCTGTAGGCTCTCCTGTGTTTCTTTCTAATGCAAAAAGCAAGGCCAGCAGGGAATTTTTAAAAATGGCCTCTTGGATTGCTGAAGAGGAACTTAAGCAACCTAAATTCTCAAAATTAATGCAAAAATTTAGTATTATCAATATGTTCAAGGACTTTAACTAATTGACTCATGAAGCCTTTTTCTCAATAAATTCATACTCTCATCGTTGTCTTCAAAAATTTCATATTCCCCATTTTCTAGATTTAGTTTATCACTTTGTTTGTTCACAACTAAAAATTGGTTTTGCACTTTGCCACCTAAAATCCTTTTAATATCTTCCAATTCCTTAAGCACCTTAGAGCGGTCACCGTTGGGGTGATCATTATCAAAAAATACTAAACCCTTACTGTTTATTTTGTTTAGGAATTCGATATCATTCTCTTCAAGATTTTTGAAAGGCATCTCTAAGAACTGTAATTTTTTTCCCATAAAATTAGAAACTTTAAACATAATGTCATTCCTATTATTCAAGGATGACAAAGAAGAAGCTTTTCCACCTAAAATTTTAGTTATCATAGGGTTTTCATAATTGTTCCCAAAAATGATAACAGAAGGCAAATTATAAAGGTTTTTTTTATGATTTAGGAAAACCCAAAATTTAAGAGTGAATAAAACAATGGTTATTGACGCAACAAAAATAATAGAATTAATTATAGAGAAAGTCTGATTAAAAACTAGAGGTAAAGGCATAACATTAATTGGATTGTGAAGATTTAAATTTATTTTTTATTGCATAAGATATAGTTAATTATGAGTATTTCAGAATAAATTATAAGGGAAAAACCGGCTGCTATTTCTAAAATATATACGAAAGAAGATTTAGTGATTTTTTGCATATCAGAAATATTTATTATAAAATTGAGCCCTAAAATCATGAGACCGTAAAACTTTTCTGGTTTTTTTATCAAGAGAAACAGCATAGAGAACGGTGTTAAAAATAATAATGGCCCTAAGGCGATCAAATTTACATTGACACCTGGGTCACAATTCATGGAAGTGTAAGTTCCAAAATTTTTAGTGTCGAACAAAATTATCATTATATTTTTGCAGCCAGAGATCAAACCTACTAAAAAATGCCCCAATTCATGCAGAGATATTGTAGAAAAACTCAATAAAACGTTGATTATAAGTATATATATCAAAATTAGGACATATTCCTTTAATAATTTCCTTATTTTTTTCATTTCGCTTACTTATCAAATTAAGTTTTATTGCCTTAAAAAGTTTATTCAGTCAATTCATTCATTTATGCTTCCCAGTCATTTTCACATCTTTCTTGAAAAAAATTATGTGGATTGGTTTGATAAGCAATTACTTGTTGCAGATTTAAACTAACATCCATATTTGAAAATTGGATTTTCTTGTTGACCAGGAAATTTATTTTTGGCATCTTTTACAATTGAAGTCTGACTTACAAAAAAGTTTAATTCAACTGGGGATAAAATATAAAGTATGAAGTTCGAGAAGTTTCACATAGCCTTTATTATATTGACAATTATCTTTATAAGAGTCGCCATGAGTTTTACATCTAACCCTTCTCAGGTAGACCCAAACTTCTGGTGGAACAACACATGGCATTACAGGGTGAGGCTGGACATAAATTCAACATCATATGGAAGAGAGGATTGGCCCGTTGAATATGAGATTAACTTCACCAATATACTCTTGGAGGACGGCATATCAGATACTTTAAACGAGAGTTCAATAAGAATCTTTGAATACGATTCTTCTGGCTCTATTAAATATGAGGTTCCATACCAGTTTGATCTGGCTGAAGGTTATAACCCAACAAATAATGCCAAAGGCACATTTGTCTTCTTAATGAACGGAACCACTGCAGCTAATGCAAAGAGGATTTACTACATATACTTTGATACGGTTGAGAATGGTTTTAAACCAAATGTTACATATGCATCTGATTTGGCTTACAACTATACAGCAGAAGAATTTCATGTGAATACAACCCTGATCAGTTTTTATATTGATACAAAAAGAGGGGATAATGTTTCTGGTATATATAGGATAAAAGGAATGAAAGACCCTTACATGGATATTTTTATTACTCCTGACGAGACAGAAAATCCGATAGAATACCTAAAATTCTCCAATGGAACGCAAAACTTTTCTTTTGATTTAATAAACAATTATACTTTCACATATGGTCCGGTCAGGCTTAAAATAGAGCAGAAAGGTTATGAAAAAATATGGAATTCTTCTGACCAAACAAACGAAGGTTTCATGACAAAGAGTTACTACTTTTACGACGGGAAGCCATGGATCAAAATAGAATACAATTTTACAAATATGGCAGATTATAATATAAGTAGGAATTCATCGAGGGCTTCTGGGTTGTCTTTTGATATGGAAAAAGGATTTGGTCCAAATTATGACCCAAGAGGTAATTCAACAGAACCATTTTCTTGGTATTGGGCAAGGGATTCTGGGGGAACATATCATGTAGGTTTTGTTAATATCAATTATACTGGCTCTTCAATCTTTTACGCCGACAATAGTTCTGACGGTAAGATTGGGATCACGATTAATTCTACAATTATAGAACCAAACCAATCTATTACAGATACAATACTTATCCATGTTAATGACACTGATGCAGACTACAATGAAATTACAAATTTGAAAAATAGATATGAAAGTCCAATCAACATAACAAAAGGGGATTTGGAAATTTTTAGAGTCGGAGTAGAAGGTTCAACAAACAACACTATATATAATAGGAATGAAACCATTGTAATATCATTAAATGCATCTTATGATACTTACAATAAGACAGCATTTGTAAACTCGACCATAGATATGGGGACACTTTCAACAAGTGATGATCTTGTAGTCCAATTATATGACGATGGGTTTGGATATGATGAAAATGCGAATGACAATATTTTTGTTAATACTTTTGGTTTGAACAATTCATCTCAGGTTGGGTCATGGATTGTAAACTTCACCGCTTATGATTCTGAAGGCTTAACATTAAATACAACATCTGTTGACTTTACTGTGACCGATTTATTGAATTTGACTACAACTGTCATAAATAAGGATGGACTTGTTGATAGGATCATAAATTCGACATTAATTCTTAAAAATTATAGGGAAGATATGCTGCTTGGAGCTGCAGCAATAAACTGCAGTTGCACAGGAACAACAATTTACGATGATAATATAACTGACTATGACAATGGCACGTATTTCATCAATTTTAAGGCTCCAACTTTTGTGGGAAATTTTTCCTTAAACTGTTCTGCTTATTTTAGTGGGAATGAGGGTTGGGGTACAGATACATTTTCTGCAGAGACTGCGTTGACTTCTGGTAACATAACTGTTGACCCGTCTGAATATACATCATCAAATATAACCCTATATGATTCGGAAAATTTCACATTCTCTTCAAACCTAACAAATACATGGTATGGGAGGATGAAAAATACAAACATAACTCTAGAATTACCATTAGGCTGGCAATCCAACTCAACTTTAGAAAATTGCTACAATATCACGCCTTCAGACTTTTGCTTAAAGGGTTTTGAAATAACAATTCCTAACGAAACTATCCCTGGCGAATATTATGTCTATTCAAACGGCACATGGGAAAATCCCAACGGCACAATCTCAACCAACCAAACCTATGTCAATGTGACCGTCCTGCCAAACCCAAAAATAAACATAACCCAGACATTAATATTTAATGAAGTTGGAGACGGTTTGGTTGGAATAATAGGAAACTTTACAGTTTTCTCATGGGGAAATTCTAATTTGACTTATGTTAATTTTACAACATCTGATTTCTCATCTGATTTTGTTTTCAACTTTACACCAGAAAATATAACATCACTCCAAATGTCACATTCAGAAAATATTTCAATAAATGTTTCTGTTGAGATTGACACACAACCTGGCATATATACAGGTTTAGTGTTTGCAAATTCTTCAGATGGTGTTTCAGACCAAATGACACTTGAAATTACTGTTGTGAACACGACAAATATGTCTATTAGTGTTACCCCGCAAAACACAAACATATCTAATATATCCCTGGGGGATGTGAAATTCAATTTCACTGCATTTATAAATAATACAGGCATAGCTATTTCAAGAAATGCAAACATAACTCTAGAATTACCATTAGGCTGGCAATCCAACTCAACTTTAGAAAATTGCTACAATATCACGCCTTCAGACTTTTGCTTAAAGGGTTTTGAAATAACAATTCCTAACGAAACTATCCCTGGCGAATATTATGTCTATTCAAACGGCACATGGGAAAATCCCAACGGCACAATCTCAACCAACCAAACCTATGTCAATGTGACCGTCCTGCAAAATCCTTTGATGGATATAGCTGAAATCCTGATATCAAATAATGTCTCGGATGGTAATACACAGCTTTTAGGTAACTTTACTGTGAAATCTATTGGAAATTATAAATTGACAAATGTAACTTTTCAAACAATAAACCTAGCAATTTTCAATGCCACATTTTTCCCAAGCTCAGTATCATCTATAGAAACAGGTGAAAACCAGACGATATTTGTCAACATATCCATCCCATTAAGCTATCCATCTAGCATATACAACGGGACAATAAATATCACGGCAGAAAATTACGGCTCTGAAAATTTGACAATGGAATTTTTTATACTTGAAAATAGGACTTGGAATTTGTCATCCACTTCCTGCCAAAAAGTTACTGTAACCCACATTTCAACAGCTTGTGAGGTAGCGGTCCTGAACCTTGGAAACACAATAATAAACTTTACAATTTCCCCAGAAACTGGAAACCAAACTCAAGTAAACACAACAAGCTTTTGGGTTAATTATTCACAGAGTTATACCTTCAATGTAACATATGATGTCACTTCAAACCCGGATTTGATGTACACATCCTTATTTTTGGTTGATGCTGTTGAGGCGGATTCAAATCCGAGCAATTTAACCTTGAATGTAACTTTATTCCCATTGACAGAACCTGATGTGGCCACCTATACTCAACCGAACAAGACCAGCCAAAATGAAAGCGTCTTGATTTTGGTCAATGTCACAGATAAATCATTGACAGGGATTGATTATGTGAAAGTCAACGTAACCCAGCCTGACAGCATTACCTACCAGTTCAACATGTCATTGAGAAGCGAGAATGGAAATTTTTCAATTTGGGAATTGACATACCCAAATACCAGCGGCACTACACACAACAGGGGCTCTTATTTTGTTCAATCAGAAGCCAAAGATAAACTTGGAAATTTGAAAAGTGATAATTCAACATTTTCCATACACACAAAATTATTCGACAGTATTGTAGTCAATAAGGATGTGTATTATCAGGGAGATATCGGGTCTATATATTATATAATCCGCAATTCAACTGGGTATGGCTTGAATGGCGTAAATGTAACTTTTGAAATAAAAGACCTATATCAGAATATCACTTACAGGGAAGTTAAAACTACAAACTATTATGGGAGTGTTTCACCTCTTCCATCATTCCAGTTATCTTCTGACTCTGTGGTTGGCAACTACAGTTTGACCGCGAACTCAACCTATTATGACGAGATTGCCAATGTTTCTGCTGAATCTCAAATAAACACAACTTTTGGTGTAGTGCCAAAGATAATTACTGTGAGCGGGCTTTTTGCTGACTTAGAAACGGTTGTTGTTTGGTATCCAAACAATGTGATGAAATTCGGCGTACTTGTTTATGATGGGGAAGGAAAGCCTGTTGACCCTGAGTATATGAATTTGACAGTTTACGACCCTGCCGGCAACATATATTTCACAATTAGCAAGAGTTCCATGACAAATGAAAATGCAGGATATTACTCATACAGCCATTCTATGCCTGTGATCACATCAACTGGTATGTATCTAGCGCGTTTAAATGTCAGCAATGGCAATTTTCAGACCCAAAAACTAAAAGCTTTCAGGGTTGCGAGTGGTGGCCCTTACGATGTCAGGTTGAACTTGGCAAAACTTGAAGTTTATCAGGGGGATTACCTAGATTTTGAGGTTATAATCGAAAATAAGGGGGAAGTCTCGCAGGATGTCACCCTTGAATATTGGGTTTCAGCCAATAACGAGACTTGGTATTCTGGCTCAGAAGCTGTTTATACACCATCAATCTCAAACCAAAGCTTTATGAGGAATATCTATATATTTTCAACCCAGCCTCTAGGCAATTACTTTTTGAATTTGAAAGTCACATATGACAATGTTCAGCCGCCGATAATTGCAAACACATCTTTCACTGTTATCTCAAGGCCAGTTGTTAACATTAGTACGACGACAACTACAATTGCATCTTCAGTTGGGGGGGGAGAAATTCAATTACCAACATCTAGTATGGAAGAATGGGCTGAAGCCCCAAAAAAGAAGAGCAGCATTTCTATCATCAACTACAGGGAATTGGTAGAGCTTGCCCAGGGCTGGAATACATCTTTCACTGTTACAGTAAAGAATACTGGTGAAACTACACTTGAAAACTTAACATTAACACTTTTTGGCGTGCTGCAGGATTGGTACCAAGTAAGGCCAGAAAGCCTTATCGAATTGGAGCCTGATAATACTTCTGTATTTCTTGTGGAATTTAATATACCAAAGGATACAAATCTGGGTGAATATGATATTTTGTTGTCAGTTTCTTCAAACACAGTTTTTGATAAAAAGACGATGAAACTGAAAATTTACTCTTCAATTGACAGCCTCCTGAGAAAGCAGATAGACGACCTTAGTTTTGATCTTGAAAAATTAAAGACTGAGATAGAAGTTTCGAGAAAAGCCGGAAAAGATGTCAGCGAGGTGACTTTATTCCTGGGTGAAATAGAGAACCAAATTAAGTCGGCTGAGCAAAATTTAGCAAACAAAAGGTATGACGATTCACTGAGGAATATTGCAAGCGCCAAAAACCTTATAGAAAGGGCAAGGGGACTTTTGTATGAGAAGATATTAGTCAAGGAAAGGGCGAGCATGTTATTTTATATAGTGCCGGCAGTACTTTTATCGGCTTTGGTAATTGTTTCACTATTATTTTTGCTGTATAAAAACAAGAAAAAGAAGATTATGTTCCCTGCCCTTGAAAAGATCAAAGGAGCCATGAAATTCACGAAAAACCAAGATGAAGAATTACTTAAGGAAAAAGAAAAGTTGGAGAGGATGTTGAACCTAATCGAAAAAGAGAAAAGGGAAAAGGTAATAGGCGGTAATGTATACAAGGAGTTAAAGAAGAACATCGAGGATAAACTCAATTCCATAGATAAGAAGCTCAAATAGGTGGTTTTTTGTATGATGTAATAATAATAGGCGCAGGGCCAATGGGTTGCAAAGTCGGGGAATTGCTTGGGAAAGATTACAAGATTTTGATTATAGATAAAAAAACAGAAATTGGTAAGCCAGTCCAATGTTCAGGCTTCAACAGTAAAAGAATATTTGATCTTTCCGGGGTTTCAAAAAAAGTTGTGTTAAACAAAGTTACTAAATCAAAGTTTTTTTCCCCTAATGGCACTTGTATGGATTTAAAATCAAAAATACCATTCTATGTCTTAGATAGGGAGTTGTTTGATAAGGAACTTGCCAAAAAAGCTGAAAAAAATAATGCTGAAATTATGTTGAAAACAGAATTCAAAGCATTTGAAAGAGAAAAGGATTTTCTGAATATTGAAACAAGCAAAGGTTTTTTTAAAACAAAACTTCTTATCGGGGCTGATGGGCCTGGTTCAACTGTTGCCAGAGTTTCTAATCTACCTAAGCCGGATAATCTTTTAATTGGTATTCAGGAAACTATTAAGGGCGATTTTGACCTCGACTGTTCCGAACTGTGGTTTGGCTCTAAAGTATCGCCAGATTTCTTTGGTTGGGTTATTCCTGAGGGAGATGATTATGCTAGAATTGGGTTAGCGTCTTCTGTAAAATCTGGATATTACTATCAGAAATTTGTTGAAAAGAGAATTGGTAAAATAACCAGGAAAAAAGATAAAGTAGCAGGATTGATAAGATTCGGGTTGATTAAAAATTCAGTTACAGACAGGGTTCTTCTTGTCGGTGATGCTGCTTGTCAAGTAAAACCATATTCTGGTGGTGGGTTGATATATGGATTAATTGCTGCTAAAATTGCTTCAAAGGCATGTGAAAATGCTTTAAAGAAAGAAAAATACGATTATAATTTCCTAAAAAGAAATTATGACGATAAATGGAAAGAAAAATTGAAATGGCCTATTATTAAGGGATTAGTGATTAGTAAGATGGTCCATTCTTCTGATCGGCTTGCTGATTTTGGTTTTGGTGCTGGCAAGTACCTTAGCCCTATTGTTGAAAGGTTGTTTGACGAGGATATGTTATAATATTAATTTATCTAAAAAATCCCAATAATAACTATGCCACTAGCAGTAACCCATATTCTAGTTCCAATAATACTCATGGATCTATTTCGGGATTTTATCTTAAAGAAAAAAGGAGTTATTACAAACAAGCATGTTCTTCTTGCTGGGTTATCAGGATTATTTCCTGATATAGACATACCAATAAGTTATTTTTTTCTCAATGGTGTTAATATTCATAGGATATATTCCCACAATATCTGGATACCTATTCTTTTTTTGGCTTTTGCAGCTTATTTCAGTTCGATTAAAAAGAAAAAAGTTTCAATATATTTTATAATGATAGCTTTTGGTTTTGTTATACATATTGTTCTTGATGGGATATTGGGTGGGTTTATAACTCCTTTCTACCCTTTTTCTGATTATAAATTTGGTTTGAATTTAGTCCCATTTTTTCTGATGACATATTTTCCGGCATTATTTCAAGAACGCTTCATAACATTGTTATTTAGTGCTATGGACGCTACTCTTTTGTTCTTTTGGCTGATTTATTTGCAATTAACAAAGAAAATAAAAGATTATTTTTAAACCTTCTTAACAACTTTTACAAAATCCTTATAATGCATCTCATAAGCTTTCTGAACCAAAAAACCAACAAACATACCAATAAAAGATCCTACTAACACGTCTGGTATGGTATGAACCCCTAGAACGATTCTTGAGATTCCTACGATCTGTGCAAAAATCAAAGAATGTATTAAATACTTCCTTTTTTTGTAATGTAGCCCTAAAACGGTCATTGCAGCAAAAGCAACAGTTGCATGCCCGCTAGGCATAGAATAACCTGAAGGGCAACTGGGCAACCCCTCACATGGTCTGGGTGCTTGAAGCATGAATTTAACTACCTGTGTTATTCCGTTGGCAATAATAATTGATGGCAGGACAAGAAAGATAAACCATATAAAATATTTCCTTGATTTTTTAGGAACCGTGAAAAATAATATAAGGCAAATCAATGACGCTCCTACCCAAAATGATAAACTCCCAAAACCACTGGCAATTTCCCAAAACGAATAATCTAACATAAATAATACTTGAAGTTAAGAGAATAAAAAATATTATTGATTCATGAAAAAATCATATTCACGAATTATTCGGCCTTTGCCTGACATAATCTATATTGTTTTTATAGTCATTAAGAAAATTATTTATCCAAAAGTAAGGTGATACAAGTGAAGAAAATTTTGATTCTTATCATATCAATCTCATTAATTATAGTATTATCAGGCTGTATTAAAAAACTGCAATCGATTAATAGTTTTGAAGATTGTGTGAATGCAGGCAATCCTGTAATGGAAAGTTATTCAAGGCAATGCCGTGCTAACGGAGAAATTTTTGTAGAAGAAATAAGATCTGTATTGAGCATTGAAGAAGCATTTGATATAGCAGAAAATAGCGAATGCACAGAACAAGGCAGCCTTTCTGATAATTATTCATATAACAATATAACAAAAACATGGTGGATAAATCTAGACCTAGAAAAACAGGGATGTAGCCCTGCGTTATTGATGAAAACACAAAAACCGCAGAAATCAACTGGAGATGTACTGGTCTTATCACTTAAATTTTCGTTTTTATAAATCGTGATTTATTTTTTAATAACTTTTTAAATTAAATAAAACAATATTAAAAGTATGAAATATATGAAAAAAATTTTGATCATCGGTTTGATTCTAGCCTTATTGCCAAGTTTTGTATTAGCAAAGAATGAAAATTCTGGTTCTCAAGGGAATGGATCAGGCATCACTGTATCAACGACTGAAAATACAATAAGTAATCAAAACCAAGTATCTAATCAAGGTGAAAACCATAATATAACAGAACAAGAAAGAGAAGAGGCAGGAAATTCTCAAGGAGAACAAAACAGGACAAGAGCACATAATATAACCGAATTAAAGCAACAAATTCAAGAAAGAAAACAAGAAATGAAAGAAGAATTAGAATCAATGCCAAAAAAGGAGCAAAAAGTTTACAAAAATCAGAACTTAGTCAGGGAAGCTGTTCATAATTTATTAGATATGAGAGACTTGTTGGACCTGAAAGGAGGCATAGGCCAGAATGTATCAGAAATAGCAAGAGAATTTAATAATTCAGTTCAATCAACAATAAAAACAGAAGAAAAAATACAGAAAAGATCAATGATTGTTAGAATCCTTCTTGGGGGAGACGAAGATTCGGCTGATGAAATAAGCCAAGAAGTAATCAGAAACACAGAAAGAATACAGGAGCTCAAAAGATTGAAGGAACAAGTCAGGGAAGACGAAGAGCTAAAAGGGATTTTGCAGGAGCAAATTCAACAGATAGAACAGGAACAGAACAGGTTGCAGGAATTAACACAAAAAGAAAAGCAAAGCAAAGGGTTGTTTGGCTGGTTATTTAAGTAGTTTTTTTAATTTTCAATTTTTTTATAGTGTATAAAGTATAACTCTATTCCTCATGGAATTATTGACAGTAAACTATATGAAAAAGTTGTTACCACAACTACAAATACATACAAAGGCAATATTGATTATGACTTTCCTTTTCATCAGAGATGTTCATATCAAACTTATTAAAAGGGGTAAAATTTCACTTCATGAGACAACTTCTAAAGGAAAGAAATACTCTAGAGGCAAAATATTCCTCAAGGATTCTGATGATATTGGTTCAACTTTTTTTCTTTACAAGGCCGAGAACATGCATATAATTAAACAAGGACAACACAAGAAAGGAAAGGGTTACTTAGTTTTTATACCAACATAAGAATTAGTGAGCGAAGCGAACTTTCTTGTCAATATCCCTGAAAATTTTTGAAAAACATTCTTGGTTATTCTAAATCTTGAATCACTCAAAAAAGATAACTATATAAGTAAAAAAGTAAAATAATTTTACTAGGTGATATTATATGAAAGGTGAAGAAATACAAGTAACAACAGCTTCCCCTAAAGGCCAGGTTGTTATTCCCCAAGAAATTAGGGATAGATTGGGAATAGAACCTGGAACAAAATTCGCAGTATATGGTAGAACAGATGTCATAATTTTTAAAAGACTTGAATTACCTACTATAGACGATTTCGAAAGATTAGTCAAATTTGGGAGAAGATTCTCTAAAAAGAAGGGAATTAGAAAAGAAGATGTGTTAAAAGATGATTAGAGTAGTGGTAGATACAAACATAATTATCTCGTCTATATTTTGGAGAGGAAAGCCATATAAAGTGATTAGAAGAGGAATTATAGGAGATTATCAGCTAGTAACATCTCTTGAGATTTTGGATGAAGTTGTCGATAAATTAAGGAATAAATTCCAGTTCCCGGAGGAAAAGATAGAGGATTTGATTAACATTCTTTTCACCTATTCCCATATTGTCGAAACAACAAGCAAATTTGATGTTGTAAGAGACAAGAAAGATAATAAGATTATTGAGTGCGCATTCGATAGCAAAGCAAGTTATATAGTTACAGGAGATCCAGATTTGTTAATTTTGAAAGAATTTAGAGGAATAAAGATAGTTAAAGCAAGGAAATTTTTGGAAGAGATAAAATAATTTTACTTTACCACCCTCTTCCGCTGTCCGCCGCCGATAGTCTTTGGAGTCAAGGACACGTATTGCCTAGTCTTGCTCAATCTATAGAGATATATGACGAGTCTCTTGAAATATGGATGAATAGGATCAAAAATGGGTTGTGTATAGTAATCTAAGGTTAAAGATAAGCCCCCGGTGGGACTTGAACCCACAACCTACTGCTTACAAGGCAATTGCTCTACCATTGAGCTACAGAGGCATGACAATAATTTATTACATATATTATTAAATCTTTTAACTATTGCCACTTGAATATTTCTATTGAATATAATAAAATTTACTTTCTAAATTCCCAAAATGCTCTTAAACTTTGCGTAGAAAAGAATTAAATGTTTAATATGGGTTTTATTTATTGATTAGTTATGAAAACAAAGATTATACTTGGAGCAATTTTTGGTTTACTAATGATAAATTGTATTTTTGCAGAAGATGTTTTAGTTTCAATGACGCCAGAACAAACAGTAAACCCGTATGAAATTGCTGTTTATGATATATTAATCAACAATCAAGGCGAAGAAGATCAAATATATAAAATATCAGTCGAAGGTATATCAGAAGACTGGTATTCTCTAAGTCATGAATCAGTTGATTTAAAATCTGGGGAAGCTAAGACTGTATATTTATTCATAACACCCCAGCCATCTGAGAGAGATTTATATCTGGGAAAAGTCCTTGTAGGAAATGTTTCTTCAAATTTCAAATTAAATATAATTAAGGAGCATAAAATAACTGCGTCAATTCCAGATATAACTTCATGTATCTGCGAAGAAGGTCAAACCGTTTTAATTGTTAATAATATGGGTAAATATTCTGAAAATATTAATTTATTTTTATTACCTCAAGGTTTGCAAGTCGTTAGCTCAGACATTCAAAGTTTTACAATAGAGCCGAACGAGACGAAAGAAATACCAATTAGAATAGAGCCTCTATGTGAATCAAAAGAAGCAATATATCCAATTCAAATATTGCTTAAATCAGAAAATAGTTATGCTTCTTCATTAGTGTCTTTGAATATAGAAAAGAAGAATTGCTTTGATTTTGAGATAGAATATACAGAAGAAGTTCAAACCTGTGTTGGTGTTGAACAAACATTCCAAATAGTTGTAATCAACAAAGGAATCAAAGCTGATGATTATGAGATTCAAATAGAAGATTTGGGATTCTCAGATATAATTAGTTTGCAGCCAGGCCAAAGGCAACAATTTGACGTAACATTTGTGAGGGAAGATGAAGGTGTCTATGAAATACCTTTTAAAATTTCTTCAATTAAAGAAGATAAACAAGGATTAGTAAAATTTATTGTTAAAAAATGTTATGCTGTTGACCTTGAATTAGATATTAATGATTTGGCAATAAGATCTGGTACAGGAAAATTGACAAAACCAGTTGTTAAAAATGTTGGTACAAAATCAGATACATTTGATATTCAATCAAGTGCGACATGGGTTGCAATCAAACCAGAAAATATAACACTTTTACCAAATGAATCACAAAATGTCTTTGTTTATTATAGTCCGGAATATGGATCATCTGGAGAACATAATGTTCAATTGATAGCTAAAAGTGAAAATTCTGAAGACAAAGAAACAGTAAAAGTTACTATCACAGGAGAAGAAATAATAACGACTACGACAACTTTTGAAGAAAATGTTACTGAAACAAACATGACAACAACAACCCTTAAAGAGAATATTACTGAAACAAATATGACAACAACAACTGAAGAATTCCCAGAAATTCCAGAATTTAATATAACAAAACCAACAGGTATGTTTGGAAAAATTTGGGTAAAAATAGAATCTTTTAGCCTAAAAATTAATCAAAAAGTAGAAAATTTAGGATTGAATAAAATGATATTATCTTTGATTATTGGATTTGCCGTTGCATTAATAATTCTCGCAGTGATTTATTTTATAGTGATGAGGAATTGAAATGATAGAAATGATTTTATTAATAGCAAGTTTTCTGATTTTGTTAGCAGTAGCTTTAGAAGCTAAAGTCAAATCGGGTTTAGGAAAGTTTATTGTTTTAACAGCTCTTCTGGTGGGGGTAGTAGATCTAATTTATGTTTTAGTTAAACTGCTCCGGTGAAATGAAGATGAAAACAAACAGTGTATTGGCATTTATTTTTGCATTAACAGCTTTGCTAACAATAATCAGCCTGTTTGGTTGGCTGGGATACAATAATTTATCAAAAATTATCTCCAGAAGGCCAGAATATTGCGAACATTTTTCTGTTGATTTAATTCCAGAAACTTATTCGTCTATTCTTAAAATAGGCCAAGGAAAGTTAATAAAAGTCAACATGACAAACAATGAATTTGAAGATGAATTTAAAATAGGAATAAAAGGGCCTGAATGGGTTGCAAATAGGCCATTCAAGATAAGGTTGGAACAAGGCCAATCAGAGGACGTTTTTATTTACTTTAGCCCTGATATAGGCTCAGAAGGTAATTACACTGTTACTGTTTTTGCCGAATCTTATTGCGGATATGTTGAAACTAATATTAAGGTTAAGGTTTAGGTTAACCCTTTTAATTCAATCAGTATCTCCGAAAGTAAAAAATCAGGGTAAAGTTTATTGCTGACCTTACCCA
>CAYZVE010000003.1:0-14059 GCA_964481805.1 uncultured archaeon
GATAAAAGAAGTTAGAATGTATGTTCAAAAAATGAAAGAATATATGAAAAAATTTTAATTCTCCTAATTGTTAAATCCATTAAATAAAAAACTTAAATGTCTAATTTCAAATATTAATGTTTCTTATTTACAGAAAAATAAGTGATTCTCATGAGAGTTGCTTTCGGAAGGCCAAAGAATAAAAGTTTTTTTGATACTATTACCTCTAAATTATTGGTTGTGAATGCCTTCATTTTCCTTTTAACAACTTTCAACGAATCTATTTTTGGATTATTAGCATTAACACCTACCCTTGCATTCAAAGGAATGATATGGCAATTCTTTACATACATGTATGTCCATGCCGGGTTTACACACATATTTTTCAACATGTTCTCATTATTGATGTTCGGGCCAACAATTGAAGAAACCATGGGAAGCAAAAAATACTTCATCTTTTATACATTGTGCGGGCTTGGTTCGGGGTTATTTCACATCCTAATCAATGGCATCAGCACTATATCATTAGTAGGGGCTTCTGGAGCTATATTCGGTGTGGTCACTGCTTATGGATTAATGTTCCCACGAAACATCATTTATGTTTATTTTGTCCCAATGCCAGCAATTGTTGCCATTGGCTTGTTTGGGTTTATTGAATTATTTTCGGGAATTGCAGGGGCTCAACCAGGGATTGCAAACTTTGGCCATATCGGTGGCATGATTGTTGGTATAATCCTTGTTAAATTTTTTGGGTTCGGAAGGAAAAAAGAGTATGACTACTTTTGGGAAGATGGATGGTAGATTATTTAAAGGTAATTTTTAAAATTCAATGGATGAGCCCAAAGATTTTAGTTCTTAATAACGGAAGTGCATATTGCTCAAATTTGATTCAGTATTTAATGAAAAGAGATTGTGAAGTATTTATGGAAAACCCTTATGGTTCTTTGTCTCAAATTACTAAAGGTTATGATGGTGTTATTATTAGCGGAGGAATTATCCCAGAAGGTGCAATAGATGAAAAGAAAAGAGGGAGATCAATTGCTTGGTATAAAGGATTTTTGGAGCAGTCGATAGTTCCTGTGCTTGGAATTTGTTTTGGTCACTTAATGATTGGAATGATTTATGGCGGAAGGCGTGGGAAAATGATAGAATCAGGTGAAAGATTGGTTAAATTAAATTTTCCCCTTTTAAAAGGTGAAACAACTGTTTATCAAGACCATAAAAAGGGTATTCTAAGAGTGTCAAGAAGATCTCCATTAATTGCATACAGGGATGAAAATTCTGGATTAATTCAAGCTTTATCTCACAATAAAAGACCTATATACTCAGTACAATTCCACCCTGAAGTAAGAGGAGCAGAGGTGTTGGATAATTTTCTTGAGTTAGTTAGCTGAAATGAGTTCCTCTTCCACTCAATGCCTGAGTAATAGGATTTACTATTCTTCCATCGCTTATGATAACATTTCCAACACAATTTTCAAGGGCAATCTCAACTGCATCTAATTTCTGGTTGAACCTGCCTTGAGCAGAATTTCTGACATCTGGTAACCTATCCCTTGGTACATATGGAATTAGGCTAGATTCATCACTCGGATACTTCAATAGACCTGCTGTATCTGTAAGGATAACAAAAGTACTTGATAAGCCATATGCCACATGGGCTGCTGAAATATCACCATCTACGTTTATTTCTTCCCCTTCTGGATTTTCACTATAACTTATCGCAGGAGGGGATAACAAAACTGTTTCTCCCTGTTTCAAATGAGCTCTTATCAATTCTATATTCGCAGATAAAACTTCTCCGGAATAATTTCCCCTAAGAACCATTCTCCTTCCATTTTTTACAACTTTCAATGAAGGATGTCTTTTCCCTTGTATCAAATCGCCATAAGATCCTCTTGATGAGAAGACAGAGAAACCCCTTGATCTTAATAATTCTTCCAACATATTACGGTTCCCATCATAAATTTCCCCAAAAACACGAAGTGTTTCCTCGCTGGTATATCTTGTCTCTTTACCAGGATGTAGTGACTCTCCCTGTATTCAAGCCCCTTTTTATTAACTCTTCATCCAAGTCAGCAGCACCGCCAGTGACTACAACTAAGCCACTTCCCATGTAAGCTGTTAAATCATCTGCTATCTCTTCCATATATGGTGTTAAACCGCCACCGATTTTTATGGTATATATTCGATGTTCTCCCATGAAATTTCAATCAAAAACAAGATTTAAATAATTAACATGACAATTAAATTAAAGGTGTTAAGTTTGATAGGGGAATTAGAAAAGCTCTGTTAATTTTTCTTATTTATCTAATCAATTTTTTGTTTCTAAGAAGTTAAAGAAGAAGCGATAGCTACACATTGGTTTCTTTTCTGAATTGTGCCTTATTCTGGAGCTATCAGGTTCGAATCCTAACAATTCTTTCTAAAATAAAGGGTGATATAATGAGTTACATACACGGACTAAATGGAATTGGTTATTATACTGGGTTTTTAGTAGTGGGATTAACAGATGATGGATCAACTTTAAACTGCCTTTTTTGTTTTCCTCAACCTTTAGATGAAAAATTTAATCCAAGAATTTGTGAGAGTTTAATCCCTGAAAATATGGTGATAAGTAATCGATTCAGAACAATTGATTTACAAGTTTGTGGTACAGACGGAAGATGTGTAAAATTTATTCAAACTGAAGGGGGATATCCAGTTGCTGATACAAGGATTGTAAGAGGAATTTTAAAAAATAATGGTTATAGATGTTCTTAAAATGAGGTGAAATTAAATGGGTGGATCAGAAAAGTTATAAAATTTTGGATGGTAAAAAAGTACCAATTTCTTTAGTTTTAAGAGAATATACACAAGGTTATCCTATTTATTATGGGTATAAAGGAGATGAAGTATTTCTTGGAATTTTGCAAAATTTATTAGGAACAGGAATTCATTCAATAGAATTAGATAACCCATATCAGGGGGATTTTCCAGATGGACATATTCCAATTAAAACCAGACACATGATAATTTCCGGGAAAACTTATGGAGATAGAACATTAGTTCACCTAAGACTTGGCCCAGATATACCTGATGTAAGATATTTTCAAAGACATATGGACGGTTCAAGAAAATGTGGTACTGGTTTATTTACTTCATTAAACTATGAAGAGATAGGTTATGAAACTCAAGAAGAACAAATTCAAGACATAAGGGATTCTGTAAGACTTTTGAAAGAAATTGGTGTACAAACATTAAGATTCAGTGTTGAAAATGGTGCTATATTTTTACAGAATGATAGGGATAGATTATTAAGATTAATTGAAACTGCAATTGAGAGTGGTGTAAATGCAATAGGCTTACCAAAAACTTGTGGAAATCATAGGGAAGTTGATGTTTACGAAGTTGGAAGAGATGCAGGAAATCTGATACCAAATGATGTAAATATTAGATTACATTTACATGGGAGAGATCCGTATCAAGATGTTCTGGGATTATTGATGGGTTTATTAGACTCAGATCATAATAATTATACAGTAGAAACAACCCTTAGAAGGTCAAGCAATAGAGAAACAATCGAAATTCCTGGTATACTTGAAATGAATGAGCTCTTATTAGGAACCGGGATGAATACTGGAATTGACCAGAGGTTAATTGAAAGTGCAGTTAAACAAACAGTAAATTCTATTTATAGGTCAAGTCACTTAGCTCCTTATGAGGGTGCTATTGGAACCCATGCAGCAAAAAATGGAAGAGGTTCTAGAGATTACATAGGTCAATTTGAAGAAGAAGATCCAAGAAGGATTTTTTCTCACATAATAGGAAAAAACGCTTTAAGAGACTTTCTGATAAAAAATGGAATTGATCCATCTAGTCTAGATCTATCATCTATGGCAACTTACATAAGAAGATTATTTTCAGGAGATATTGAAGGATTAGATCCTCTTCTGTTCTTAGATGAAAATGGGATCCCAATTCCAGAAAGGATTTTAGAACAATCTAGAGTTCTTGTTATATGAAAATTATGAATCCTATAAAAACTTTGGGGAGAAAATAAACAATATGAAAAAAGATAGTACGATGTTTTGGTCAGACAGAATAGCTGGGCTGATGATGCAAAGAAAAAAATATAATTACATAGATAAACCAACAAAACAACCAGAAGCATTTGGGATAAAAAGCAGCACATCCATCTCAGGTGTTCCTCATATAGGAAACGCATCAGATGTTATAAGGCATGATGCTGTAGTCAGATCTTTGGAAAACCTCGGAAAGAAAGTTCATTTTATCTGGGTTTCAGAAGACATGGACCCTTTGAGAAAAGTTCCTGCGGGAATACCTAAAGAATTCAGCAAATATTTGGGAATGCCTGTTTCAAGTCTGCCTTGCCCTGAAGGATGTTGTGATAATTACGTAGATCATTTTGATAATTTATTTATCGATAGCCTGAAAGACTATTTCGGAACTAAGCCAGAATTAATATCCACGACAAAAGAATACAAAAAGGGCAAATTTTATCCTTATGTGAAAAAAGTTATTGAAAACATTGAGATAGTAAAGCAGATCCTTAACAAAAACAGGGCAAATCAACTCCCAGAAAATTGGAACCCATGGAAACCTGTTTGTGAAAATTGCGGGAAAATAATCACTACCAAAGTGACTGGCATAGATGGAGATAATGTTAGTTATGAATGCCAGGACTATTCCTTTGGAAAATTCGGAAAAGAAGCCTACACTAAACTGGAAGGTTGCGGAAATAAAGGGGAAAGTGATATCAAAAAAGGAAATGGCAAATTATTATGGAAATTGGAATGGGCAGCAGAGTGGCCATTATGGAAAATACATCTTGAAGGAGCAGGAAAAGAACACTTTATGCCCGGATCATCTTTTTGGGTAGCTGGAGAAATTTGTGAAAAAGTTTTTGATTGGCCTGAACCCCATCCTGGAAAAAATGAAATCCAGCCTTATGAGTATATTATGGTTGGCAAGCAAAAAATGTCTGCTTCAATTGGAAATGTTGTTGCCACATGGGACTGGCCCAAATTTGCGCCACCAGAAATACTCAGGTTAATACTTCTGAAAAGGCCAAATAGGCAGAGAGGATTCCTGTATGAAAAGATTCCTGAACTAGTAGATGAATATGATAAGTTAAAAGAAATTTATTATGATCATGAAAAGATTGAGGGTGAAAAGGAATTAAGAAATATGAAAAGGCTTTATGAAAGTTGTATTATTGGTAAAGAAGATCATTATATACCAAATGCCTCTTTTAATTTTCTATCCTTGATAAGCCAAATAATACCAGACCCGACAAACAATTTTGACAAAGTATGCGGTTTGCTTCAGAAAACTGGGCACCTAAAAAAAATAAATGATGAAATAAAGCAAAAAGTCCTTGAAAGATTATCACAAGCTGAAGAATGGATGAAAAGATATGGGCCAGAAGATGCCAAAGTTGAATTGCTCAAAAAAGTTCCAGAAAGAATAATCAACCAATTAAGTGAAGGGCAAAAAAAATCATTGAAAGATTTGTCCGAGGTTGTTTTAGAAAAAGATACAGAAGAAGAAATTTGGTCACAGATGAAATTAATTGCCGAAAAAAATGAAATGAAACCAGCAGATATTTTTCAAGCTGCTTACTTAGTTCTGTTAGGAAAAACAAAAGGGCCCAGACTGATCCCGTTCATTCAAGTTCTTGACAAGGAATTTGTTGTTGGAAGATTCAGGTTAGAAAAATAAGTATATACAACACGATTTATTACTATGAACGTTTTCCAAGATTTGCAGGAATCCAGAATATACAAAAATGAAGAAGCATTATCCACTGAATTTTTACCAGATTTTCTTCCCCATAGGGATACACAAATTCAGGAAATAGCAAGAAATCTCAACCCGGCCACAAATGGGAGAAAACCTCAAAACACATTCATTGTTGGCTCGCCGGGAATAGGTAAGACTTGTGTTACCAAATTTGTTTTCAGGGAATTACAGAATTTTGCAGATGAAAAAGTCGATACTATTTTCATCAACACCTGGGATTATAATACTGGACCTGCATTGCTGACAAAAATTGTCATTGAATTGGGATACCCATTGCCAAGAAGAGGGTTATCAAAAGATGAAATGGTTGAAAAATTAATTGAAGTCTTAAAGAAAAAAAACAAAAGCCTGGTCATTGGATTGGATGAAATTGATCAGCTTGTAAAAAAAGATGATTCTGCCCTTTATGATCTTCTGAGAATAAACCAGTATGTTAATTCCCCAGTCGGGTTGGTAATGATATCAAATTATGATGATATATTTGCAGCAGTTGAGCCAAGGATCAAAAGTAGCCTTGATATCAAAGAAATTAAATTCAAAAGCTATTCGCTTCAGGAAATGAAGGACATCCTGAATGAAAGATGCAAAGAAGTTTTCAGGGCAGGAGTTGTTCAGGATGGGGTAGTTCTCTTATGTGCGAACCATGCTGTCAACAGAGGTGGGGACGTCAGGGTCGGGTTGGAATGTTTAAGGAAAGCAGCAAAGGTATGTGAAGAAGAGGATAATGATAAAATTATTGTGAAACACGTTAAGAAAATCTTGCCGGATGTTAAGTCAGTCAAGCTGGGAATAATGCAGGACAGGCTGGAAGGAATTGATAAGAATATAGTCGAACTATTGAAAGGCAAAGATGAAATTACATTCACAGAGTTTGAAGAGGGGTATAACAAAACTTATGAACCTTTATCGCATACATCTCTCAAAGAGCATTTGGATGATTTGGAAAACATAGGATTGGTGGGAATGGATGAATCCAGAAAAGGAACGCAAGGCAGAAAGTGTTATATAAGTTTAGTAAAACATAAAAGATTTAAAAGATAAGATATTAAATAATTAAGACAAAGCGAAATGGAGCAGCCTGGAGTGCTCGCGGACAATTTTGACGAAAGGCTCATAAGGTTGCCCTTGGGACACCCCGAAGACATCTAAACTGTCTGGGTAAAGGTCGGAAGTTCAAATCTTCCTTTCGCTAATAAGGGTGTTTGAGTTTTTTATCCAATAAACAAGTAATCTCCAAAGAGGTTTACATAGCAATCTAATACATAAACATCCGTGTTTTGATCTTTGTTTTGAATTTTCTCGAATTCTTATATTGGGTTTTGTAAAGTTTTTCAAATGTATTCTCGTTCTTTTTCTCCAAAAATTAGTTGAAGATTTTATCATCTTTTCTAATTCATCTTGGCTACATGATAATTGAACTCTAAATCTGCATTGTTCTCTCTTAAAACCCAAATCTTCCAGAAATAATAGAAAAGAGTTTATGAATATAGGATCACTATTAATAAATTCTACAAAATTTGGTCCAGTGGTCAATGGTACTTTTGTTCCTTCACCAGCAAAAAGGCCTAAACCAAACATGAACAAACCTTTATTTACAAATCTATTTAAAATTAGATTTTTTTCTTGATTATCTTTGAAATGAAAATTCACAGTTATTTTTGAACCATCTTTAATTGTTTTAATCTTAACGTTTCCAATATTTTTTGGGATTATTTCTGCTATTCCATGACCATCACCAAAAATAATTTGTTAAGTGTTATTACATACCTCTTGAAAGGGTTATGTTGGAATGAATTCCTAAAAAAAGGTATCAGATATCTCATTTCAAGAGAATAAAGACAAAATAATGTTAAAAAAATCAAATAGCCCTACTCCTATCTTCAGCCAAGTCAACATCAGGAGAAACTATCTCAAGTTCTTCAATCTTATTCTTCAAAGAATTAATCCTATTTTCAATCTCATCAAGGGTATTATCATAGGTAATTGCACTGTCGATTGTCTTGTCAAATTTCTGGGAAAGGTATGATAGATATTTGGATATTAAGTTGATTTGCTCTGTGATTGTATTAATCTTTCCCATGACTTCTTCCATATTAGGTTGATTAGAAATAATCTGGGCTTTCATTTCTATTTTCGACTTAAAGTTGAATAATTCTTCTTCTTTTCTACTATTCCATAACATATTAAGAATATTGGAGATTAAGGATTTAAAAGTGAATGGGCCGACCCAGAATTGAACTGGGCTTTCTGCCTTGTAAGGGCAATGTCCTAGCCGATAGACTATCGGCCCTTCAAAAAATAATGGATGTTATAACTTTAAAAATATAAGTAAAAAAAGAAGAGATCTAACCTGCAACACCCAAAACCAGGTCAACAAATTGCTTGACTTCTTTCCTGGGTTTCCATCTGTAAGACCCGTCATACATCTTTATTGTCCCTCTCTCGCCATCGAATGTCACCATATACTTGCTTCCGTTACTCCAGTTGATTTTCGGGATGACTGAAACCATCCTCAGAGAATCCGGTTTTACTGAAAGATATTCGAGATAATTCTGATTGCTTTCAAGCCTGTTTCCCCGAAGAATCTGATACCACAATCCATTGATATACTTGAACATTGCCTGCTTGACTTCCTCGCTGCTCTGGTTAACCAACATCAACAACTGCTTGGAATTAAGATTTATTTGGTCCAATCTCACTCTCATCAATTTCTGAATTGCTTCTTTTATTCTTCCTGTGACAAAATCCGGCCCTCTGTATATTTCAAGAGTTTTAGCTGTCCTGTTTATAAAACACACCACTGTTCTTTGGATCTTTTCTTTCCCCTTTTCCTTCAGATAGGCAGAAATTTCTTCTGCCTCCCCAGAGAATAATCTTCTCATTCCTGTTTCTATATCTTCTTCATAGAAAGCATCAACTTCCAATTCCTCGTCTTCATATTTAGATTGCTTCAATTGGAACTTGCAATCCCCTACTCTTTCTCCATCCAGCCGATAAATGATGTCCAATTTTTCTGGAACTTCACTCATCTTAAACAAAGACACCGTTACCATTCTGACCACCTCATTTCTATTCTTTGTGTCTATACATTAAGTTCTAGTAATTATCTTATATTATTAGTAATTAAACATTACTGAAGGGTGATGTTGGAATGAATAAAGAAAAAACGTCCAAATCGGAGGAATATGATACTGAAAATAGTCATAGAGTCTCTGAAATTTTAAACAAAAACACCAGAGGCCTTACAATAACTGATATAGCTTCTGAACTTAATTTAAACAGGCATACGATAACTAAAATTCTAGACAGAATGTTAATAGAGAAAAGAGTTAATTATGACGAAAAAGGTCCGGCAAAAATATTTTATTCAACTGGAACAAGCAGATTCGTCGGAAGAATTGACCAAGGGAAATTCGACAAGCTATGGGTGGATGTATTTAAGCCAAAATATGAAGGTGAAGAGACATTCATAAGAATAAACCAAACCAAGCATGATCATTTGATCAGATCATCCAGCAAATTCAGGACGGTAGGCGCAATCTCTGTAAATAAGAAGAATGTCATCAACTTTATCAGGATTTTGAAAGATGTTGCCAGGGATGAATTGAATTTAAACATTTAATTCTGAATAATAAAAGGATAATATGATGCAAAAACAGCTCCAGCAAAAAATGATGGAATACCAGTTAATGGAAGAGAGGCTAAAACAGATAGACCAGCAAAGAGATTTTTTTATAGAAAAAATGGTGGAAATAGAGCAGACCAAACAAGCAGTAGAAGAATTGGAAAAAAACAAAGAAGAAGATGTGCTTGTTCCATTAGGTTCAGGCCTTTTCTTACCAGGAAAAATTAATAAAAAAGAAAAAATGCTCATTGGCATAGGATCTGATATAATACTGGAAAAAGATTCTGAAGGGATAAATAATATTCTGGAACAAAGAAAAAAAATACTTGAAGATAATCTAGAAAATATTCAAAACAGTATGATGCAAATCGCAAAAGAAATGCAGTTACTTCAAAAAGAGATCCAAAAATTGTTGCCAGAATTAAAAGCAGGCTAGTCTATGTTCAATATTCTGAAAAAGAAATTAGCGAAAGTAGTTCAGTCAGTCACTAAAAGTATTAGCAAAACTGTTGAGGAAGTTCCCAAGAAAATAACCCAAAGAAAAATTGAAGAGAAGGATCTGAAAGAAGTTCTTGAAGATTTAGAATTCAGCTTACTGGAAGCTGATGTTGCACTAGAAGTCTCAGATAAAATCAAAGACGACTTAAGGAAAGAGTTGGTCGGGAAAGATGCTAAAAGAGTTCAAATCAAAAAAATAGTTGAAGAAACTATCCGCAAGAGCCTTCTGGAAATACTTGATGTTCCAAAAATTGATCTTGAAAAAGTGGTTAAAGAAAACAAGCCTTGCCTTATTCTATTCATTGGATTTAATGGGTCTGGAAAAACAACTACCTTAGCTAAAGTAGGCCAATATCTAAAAAATAAGGGATATTCATGCGTTTTTGCTGCTGCTGATTCATATCGAAGTGCCGCTATAGAGCAATTAGAAGAACATGCTCAAAAGTTAAAAATTCCTATAATTAAACATAATTACGGAGCTGATCCTGCTGCAATTGTGTTTGATAGTATGAAATTTTCTGAAGCAAAAAGAATAAACGTTAGTTTAGCTGATACAGCAGGCAGGATACATGCTAATAAAAATCTCATGGACGAATTAGCGAAAGTTTGTAGAGTTAACAAACCACATTTAAAAATATTAGTAATAGATTCTATTACCGGTAATGATGCTGTTATTCAGGCTAGAAAGTTTAATGAAGCGGTTAATATAGATGCTGTTATTTTTACTAAAGTTGATGTAAATTCAAAAGGAGGTGCAATCTTATCCGTTTCTTATTTATTAAAAAAACCTATACTTTTCCTAGGAACAGGACAGAATTATGAAGATTTAATTGAATTTGAGCCTGAACAAATTGTCAAGAATTTGCTAGAATAGAATCAATTTAAGTTTTCATTTTGTTAAATTTCTATTACTAGGTGATTTTATAGCATTAAAAGACATGGGACAAAGCATAAGCGACCTGATGAGAAAAATCCTGACAAAAAGTACTGTTGACAGGGATTCTGTAGAAGCTTTGGTTAAAGGCCTTCAGAGAATACTGCTTCAGTCGGATGTTGATATTAAATTAGTCTATAACCTTTCCCAAAATATCAGGGACAGATCCCTAAAAGAAAAGGTCCCTGAAGGCGTGACTTTGAGGGAGCATGTGACTAAAGTTATATACGATGAAATAGTCAAGCTCCTTGGAGAAAAACAGGAAACGCTTGTTGGAAAGAAGAGGATAATGCTTGTTGGGTTGTTCGGTTCTGGGAAAACCACCACAACGGCTAAATTGGCTAAGCACCTTCAAAAACAAGGGCTTAAGATAGGGATGATTGCGTGCGACTATCACAGGCCAGCCGCTCTAGAGCAGCTAAAGCAATTAGGCGACCAGCTGAAGATACCTGTTTATTATTCTGATACTAAAAGCCCTTATGAAGCGTTGAATTCAGGGCTTGCAAAATTCCAAAAAATGGATTCCATTATTATAGATACTGCCGGAAGGAATGCTTTAGATAAAGAATTGGCAGATGAATTAAAGAAAATGTATGATTTAGCAAAACCGGATGAGGTCCTTCTGGTAATACCTGCTGATATAGGAAGAATAGCTGGGAAACAGGCTCAAGAATTCCATAGGCTAGTCAATATAACAGGGGTTATCATCACAAAAACAGACGGGACAGCAAAAGGCGGCGGTGCTTTGTCAGCCTGCTCTGAGACAATGGCCAAGGTGAAGTTCATAGGAACCGGTGAAAAATTGGGGGATTTGGAAGCTTATGATCCTGTGAGGTTTGTTTCCCGTTTATTGGGGATGGGGGATTTGGAAGGATTATTGGAGAAGGTCAAGGAGGCTGAGTTTAATGAAGAGGATGCAGAGAAAATAATGTCAGGCAAATTCAGCCTGCAGGATTTTTACAACCAGATATCAGGGATGGAAAAAATGGGCCCGCTTGATCAGGTATTGGATATGATACCAGGGATGAAGCATCTGGTTCCTGAGAATTTGATAGAAGTCCAGAAAGGGAAGATGGTAAAGTACAAGTGTATAATCGACTCCATGACCAAGAAGGAAAGGGGAGGGGACGAAGAAATACATTCTTCAAGGATTAAAAGAATAGCCAAAGGCTCTGGGACGAATGAAAGCGATGTCAGGGAATTGTTGAAGCAGTATAAACAGAGCAAGAAGATGATCAAAAAACTTGGCGGGGTCAAGGGAATGAAGCGCGGAAATCTTGCAAAAATGGCTAAGAAGTTTGGGTTGAAGATTTAGTTTTTTTCTGGAAGTGTTTGGATTATTGACAAGAAGTTTTTGATGAATTATTTTGGTTTCTGTGGTATAATATATCTAATAATGATATATGTGTATTTAAAAAATAGGAAAGAGGGAACCCGCGAGGGGCATACATCATTGTATGCCCCTTTGCCCGCGCCGCGGTTATTCGGTTTTCAGAGTGTCACCGAGGAGACATCCAGGATGGGATCCATTCCTTGTTCAGCTCCAAGTGTGGAGTCCAGTTATAGAACCCATCGACTTTTGTGGTCAGGGTGAGTTCGGCTCTCCCGACCACACCACCGAAGAAGCTTTCTTCAGCGACGACCTTGACCTGCTGGTCGTCGACAACGGTGAAACTCAAGGAGTAGGCGCCGTTTTCGCCGCTCTTCGTGGTCCCGAGGACGGCCCCATCCGTCGTCGTATACACAACGATCTCAGCCCCCCGAGGCCTCCAGCCTGGGGCGGGCATATCCTGCCCACGGTACACGGTGCCGTGAACGAGGAACTTCCCGATGCGCTTTGGCGGTGTGTATGGCTCGCTTTCGAAACCCAGATGTGGTGACCACTGATATAACCCGTCAGCCTTGACAGTGATCACCAATTCGGCTCTCCCGACGCTGCCGAAGATGGTCTCCTCAGCAACGACCTTGACCTGCTGGTCGTCGACAACGGTGAAACTCAAGGAGTAGGCGCCGTTTTCGCCGCTCTTCGTGGTCCCGAGGACGGCCCCATCCGTCGTCGTATACACAACGATCTCAGCCCCCCGAGGCCTCCAGCCTGGGGCGGGCATATCCTGCCCACGGTACACGGTGCCGTGAACGAGGAACTTCCCCCCTTCAGCATGCACCGAGGCTGGTAGGAAGATGCTGAGGATCAAGAAAATCAGCACGAATCGTTTGAACAGTTTGAACATGTTACCCCTCCCAACACCCGCATCAGATTACAAGGACTCGAATGGATTAGTGCCACTTCATATGACTCCTTTCTATCCCACTCCTGGGATGACTAACACCTGACCCACATTGATCAGGTCAGGGTTGATGATGCCGTTGGCATCAGCGATTGATAGAAAGGAGACACCGAAAGCCTCGCCGATGTTGGCGAGGGTGTCCCCTGAACAAACAACATAGGTGCCGTCGACGGCACCTTGCTTTATCTCCTCCACGGGTCTTTCGACCCACTGAGGAGAAGCTTCGACCTGAATGGATCCGTTGACCCATCCAGGTCCGGTCCAATCGACTCGAACAGTCGCGGTCACTTCCTGACCGTCGACGTCGACGTCGAAACTTTTTTCATCACCAACTTCAAGTCGATCCATCTCGATGACAGTGGGGTCGACTGGATGACCGTCAGCCGTCGGCGAGACGGTGACGGTGACATCCTCAATCCAGAGGATGTCGTAAATATACTCCTGTCCCTGGCGGTCACCAGGAGACAGGTTAAATGGCCCGACAACAACGTCTCCGCGTTCAGACGACAATCTGACAAGGTACGCTCCTATGTTCGGGCGCACCTTGTTACCAAACTGATCCCGAGTCGTCTCGAGACCATCAAACCACACCCCAGCGAGCCAGGGTGTGTCAAACACCTGAGAGGTGAACTTGTGCTCCACCCCCCAGATCTCGGAGAAATTATTAATAGAAACCCCGCCACCTGGGACCTTCTCATGTCCCAAGATGGCTTCCACGCCCTCGGCGGGTGTGGTTATGGTAATGCTTTCTCTTGAGAGAGAAACACTACCTATAACATGGGGGTCTCCCACGATCCTAACCTGGAGAATTGGTTCCCTCCAGGCATCCCCCACCTTAACCCAAATACCTGCCTTTGCAGGTTTTGGGGTGGGCGTATCCGTCGGCGTTTCGGTTGGCGTATCCGTCGGCGTCGGCGTTATCGTCGGCGT
>CAYZVE010000003.1:14159-30542 GCA_964481805.1 uncultured archaeon
TATCCGTCGGCGTTTCGGTTGGCGTATCCGTCGGCGTCGGCGTTATCGTCGGCGTCTCGGTTGGCGTATCCGTCGGCGTCTCCCAACTGCCGCAATCAGGGATCTCTCCCTTGATTGCGCAAATTGGGATCAAGACGCCTCTATCATCAAAAACCTGAACATCCAGCTGCCAGAAGCAGCCTTTGTCCAGGATGTTAACGAAAGCCTCCCCATTAAAGGTTGAGGTACCAGTATAGTCTTCCCCCCAACCCTTGTAGAGATTAACAACATCACCCCAGTCATCATGACCAGGGCGGGTCGAATCATCAACATGAAGGAAAATGTTGAAATTTCCTTCTCCTTTATAGATGATTATATCCCATGAAAATCTCGCGACTTCGGGCGAGACCCGAACGATCTCCGCCTGAAAGGTTACAACCCCATTGGACATGGTCCAGGGGCCGTAACCCGAAACAAGCCCACAATCAGCCGAAACTGTTGTGGAAATACTAAAAATAATAAATAATGTCAATAAAAAAAGGAATATTCTGTTTTTCATGCAGCACCTCCAAGATAAACGAAGTCAAGATTAACTGTATTTTTTTAATAGGTTCAGCTTCCTATAGGATCTTCCAAAATCACACAACTCGATCCCAGAAGTGTGTGATTTCCTCGATTATTGGTGAGGGTCCAAAATTAGGTCTAGGAGAAAAGGCCTTAGGCAGTCGGGGAGACTGCATGTGAGCGCGCAGCCGCAGCTGAACGCCCAATAGAGAGGTGTCAGTTCTTCCCTGTGAAGGTTCTCTGACTGCCTATCCTTCAACCCATCTTTTTTAATTATAATAAAAAAATGATTCAAAAGATGTAAGTTTCCAAGAATAGGCCAACACGAGAGGATTGGGGGGGGGGAAGAAGACCTAAGCCGTCTTAAGACCGTTCGAAAAGCTTCTTACAACTAAGCAAATCGCCTTTCTTAGGCCTTGAAAGACATACGAATCCATTGGATTCGCTGCTCGGTCTTTTATAGAAAAGAATTTCACAATCCCCAAAAGGGAACTTGTTACTCTTCTTTTTATTCTAAAAAAAACCAATTCATCGTTCGTGACACTTTCCTCAACATATCCCAGTCAAAAGAAAGTTTTGTCCATCTAAATATCAAAGGCGTTCTCATCTCTATTATTGTTACTATAAGATAATAAACTAATAGAAAAATATTTAAGCTTTGTGTTATACCATTTTCATTAAAAGTATAAACTTTAACCTCCAAATTGAGTTATTATAACTATTTAAACATTTAATAATTGATTGCATGAACATTCAAGAAAAAACAATTGAAATCCTCAAGGATAATTATGTTTGTGACAGGTGCTTAGGTAGGCAGCACTCTCAACTGCTTTCAGGCCTGTCAAATGAAGAAAGAGGCCAAATCCTAAGGAAGAGTATAGCTATGAGGATGGATTCTGGCGAGGAAATTAAAGTCAACGAATCCAACTTCTACGGAATAAAATTCCATAACATTAAAATAAACCCAAAGAAGCCAGGAAAATGCTCTGTCTGCGAGGATATATTCCCGGAGCTTAAAAAAAAAGTAAAACTGTTCATAAAAGCGACTGAAAAATATGATTTTGACACATTTCTAATAGGGTGTATGCCTGATCCCAATCTTTTAGAAAAAGAGCAAAAACTTTGGGAGAGAGTTGGAGTAGATTGGGTAGAGCCTTTAAAGTCAGAGATAAACCGTACATTAGGAAAGGAAGTAGAAGCTGTCACAGGAAAAGTAATGGACAGGAAAAATCCTCACATAGCCGCAGTTTATGATTTGAAGGCAGATACAGTTAGCATCAAGGTCCGGTCAATATTCATCTATGGAAAATACCAGAAACTAGTCAGAAATATTCCTCAAACAACATGGAAAACAAGAATATATCCTGTGTCTGTTCAAGATATCATTGCCAAGCCCTTTATGAAACAAACCCAAGCTGAAGCCCATAGGCTCCATTGTGCGGGAAGAGAAGATGTTGACGTTCGCTGCTTAGGATGGAGGCCGTTTGTTCTTGAATTAATAAACCCTAAAAAAAGGAAAATCAAGATTGTTGCCATAAAAAGCAAGAAAGCTCAGGCCAAGGAATTGAAACTGGCAAACAAACTGGATGTGAAAAGAGTGAAAACGATGAAGCCAGACAAAACCTACAGGGCGGAAATAACCTTTGAGAAAGAAATAGAAAATCTGCAAGAGCTGGATTCATTGAATGGCAAAGTAATAAGCCAGCAGACACCTACCAGAGTACTGAGGAGAAGGGCAGACCTTCTAAGGAGAAGAAGAGTAAAGGATATAAAATATAAACTTCTAAACAAGAAGAAGCTGGAAATAACATTAACGACTGAAGCAGGCACATATATCAAGGAATTGATTCACGGTGATGAGGGAAGAACGCAACCAAGCATTTCAAATCTAATAAACAATAAGGTTAAAAATATAAAACTCGATGTTGTTAAAATACACTGTGATTGAATGGTAAGAAAAGCAAAAGGTTCAAGGAGTAAAACTAGAAAACTATTTTCAAGAAGAAATAGGGAAAAAACTAGTGTCAACAAAAGGCTAAAAAAATTTGAGGTAGGAAGCAGAATAGTAATAAAAGCCGATGCATCTATAATCAAAGGAAGGCCTTTCAAGAGGTTCTACGGGAAATCTGGGATAATTATAAATAAAAGGGGAAGATCTTATATTATTAAAATAAAGGATAAAAATAAAGAAAAAGAAATCATATCTTTGCCTGTCCACTTAAAGGAGATGTAAAATGGAAGAAATAATCTCTGAAAAACTGATTACAAACACTGAAGCAAAGGAAATACTTAAAGAGAGAGATAAAGAGATAGAGCTAGGCTACGAACAGAAAAATTCCTTGGAATACCTGAAAAAATATGATAAATTGGATAAAAAGAAGGTAGAAAAAATTCTCGAAGAGCTTAATAAGATTGCCAAACTAAGGGAAAGGCAAATCATAAGCATAGCAAATATCCTTCCCCAAGATAATGATGACTTAAGATTGGTTATGGAAAAAGATTACACATCTTTAACAGACGATGAAAAGAAACTTATTCTTGAAACTATAAAAAATAATATGTAGAGGGGAAGGCCTTATGAAAGATGAAGATATAATAGTGTTAGATTTCTTGTCTAGAGGTCACTCTGAAAGCAGAAAATCTGAGCCAATTGTCCAAGGTATAGGGGATAAGTTTTTGAGTTTATTAGAAGTTATTGTAAAAGAGGGGTCTGAAGTAAAAAATGGAAATAAACTCTACATTGGGGAAAAGGAAAGAAATGAAGTCAAATACATCAAAGGAAGAATCAAATATAATGATTTAACTAATTTTGCAAAAAAAGAATTGGAATACGCTATTGATAAAATAATAGAAGAAAATGAAAAAAGATTTGTTGATTTCTTTAATATAGCAAAGCCTATAACTACCCGTATTCATAGCCTGGAATTATTACAGGGCATTGGAAAAAAGCATATGTGGGCTATAATTAAGGGTAGGAAGGAAAAGAAGTTTGAGAGTTTTGATGAATTGAAAGAAAGGGTGGATATGCTTCCTAACCCTAAGAATATGATCAAGAAAAGGATAATAGAAGAATTAAAAGAAAAAGACAGGCATAGGCTGTTTGTCAGTTAGATGAATTTACATAGAAAAGATACCCATAAAGGAATCCTTGAAGTGCCTTTTCTTAATAGCACCAATATTTATATTATTCACTATTTAACAGTCACTATGATCTCAAAAGGACGCATACGGAAATTTGAAAAATTCTTTCATAGGTGTCATTACGATTTTGCCTGGGGTAGTAGACAGATTCATGCTGCCGCTGGAATAAATATTTTTGGAGGAACTCAGGGAACAAATAGTATATATAGTCAAATAGATGCTGTTCTTGCTTATTTCGTAGATCCAAATATTTTATCCGATTTGAGAGAAAAACTAACTTTTGCAGATCTTTGTAACCTACAGGTTCTTCTTGGAGTTAATGTACTTGATTTAGGTTCTGGAGGAAGGAGTTATTTTGCACGAATAATTACTTCAATGGATGCCCAGGTTACAATAGTAGATTTATGTAAATACCGAGATTATGGACCTGTATTCATTGCAATAGGTAATGGTAATTATAGAAAGGATTATGAGATTATGCATAGAAACTATAGAAGAATAGTAGGGGATTTGGAAACTAAATCAACCCTGAATGAAATCCCATCAGATTCATACGATATGATTACTTCAAGTTTTTTCATTAGCTTCGAGGACATTGATGCTAGAAGAGAGTCACAGAGAAAAATACCTACTTATACTGAAGAATGGTGGAGAATAATTCACACAAAATTAAAGAGAGGTGGGTTATCTTTTCATGATAGACCGTTTCCCGGTTGCACTGAAGTGGAAGCTGATTATTATTTTGTTAAAGTATAATTACCAGCTTCTAGCAACATTTGTAACTTCAACTTCTCTTACTCCAGAAATAGATTTTAATTCTTCAGTTATTCTATCAAGTTCCCCCTCTTCTTCTTCAATTACTTTAACTATTATTATTGCATTCAAGCCAAAAGCTATTGGCAATCTTTCAAGTTTTGAGGGCTTTATTTTTTCCTTAATTTGTTTTTCTACATTATCAAGGTTGGTCTTTACTGAGTCAGGCATTATTTTGAATGTTGTGACAACAGCTCCTTTACCCATAAACATCACCTATGGCCCGATAAAACCACATTTCTTGCAGGTATATTCATTTGAAAGTATTTTGCATTTTGAACATCTAAAAATCATTTCTTTATCGCAAGATGGGCATTTAAATTGGACAAAATTCTTGTCCCCCAAAAGACTAATCCCGCAACTTGAACATTTCATTTTTTCTGCCATTATTATCACTTACTTTCTTATTGTTTAAGAAGATTAATATTTATAACTGTTGTGCATAAGCCTTTGTAGTTCAATGGATAAAATACTTCCCTGCGGAGGAGGCGTTCCGGGTTCAAATCCCGGCGAGGGCATAGAGAGAGTTATTCTTAAATGGGAGATAATTTTTATTATATGATACAAGAATAAAAGAAGTATTTTAGAAGTAATATAATTAGATTTTTTCAGCTTGTAGATCTCCTTTTATTCTTCTCGATCCACTTAAAAGAAGTAATTCTTCAGCAAATAGTGACACAAACGCAAAGACTCCAGAAAATTCAGGAAAAGTGTATTGCTTCATCACATCAAATGTAGTTACAAAATCATATCCGTATAATAAACCACCCAATAAAAGTTTTGTTGCATTTTCTCTTGAAAATAATTTATTGCCTCTTGCTAAACCTTCTGAAAAAACATCAAATAAAGTTAACTCCATTACATTTACTGCTGCTCCCATACTATAGCAAAGTATATCTCCTAAAGATTGGTTTATCCCCATCGAGCCACTAGGTAGTTTTATACCATTACCTGATGTTATAGTGGATATTGCAAAATCTAATTCTCCGAAAATTAAAGATACATAACCTAAGTTCTTATTTGCTTCAGGACTATAACTAAAAGCTCTCCTAAAGAATGATATTTTACTATCTCCTATCTCAAAGTAAGAAGAATGTACAAATTGACAGGGAGAGTCAAAATGGCAATAGATTTTCATGACATCCCGAAATTGTCATGATCGGAACTACTGTCGACAGTTCAATCAATAATTGTATTTATTTTTAAATAATGATAAAGTCAAGAATGGGGGATAACCCATCTTTCACCTCGAAATACAACTTTGACTAGTTACTTTATCACAATTTTTGCAGACTCTTTCACATACCCAATTCTTACCTTCTCTCTGTGTGGAAAGAATATAGTGACTTCCACCACAAAAACTGCATCTTTCAGTTCCTAACATTGCATCAACTCCATGATTATTTTTTATAAGATCATAACATGACTTATGCGCAGTACCATAATTTTATCCCAAGTAGAGTTAGTTGATTTTACTAATTACTTTACCTTATTTTCTATAAAGAATTAGAACTGCAAATTTGCATTTCCAATAACTAACCCTATTTATAAATAAGCGTTATTTAAGTACTAATAGTTTCCTGAAGGGAAGTAAGTTAAAATTCTGGGATAAAAAACAGTTTTATCTTCAATTTCTTCTCTAAAAAAAATCACTAAATACCTTCTTTTCAAAAATAAGGTCATTTACGCCGAGGTAGAGTGTATTGGCGAGTTTATACTCCCTTCCCTTTGAATTTCTAATATTAGATTAGAAAATTGAAAATAAAAATATACGCGGTGTTTTTGTTCATATATTTTGGGGAAAAGTGTTTAATACTTAGTATTTAGTATAAAGAAGTTATTAGAAAGTACTAATTACTTAACAAAAGCCTAAAAACTATTCTTTTGATTAAATAAATCATTTAATAGTCATAATGACAATAATAATACTTATGAAAAGAAATTCAGATGTAATCTCTGTAAAAAAAGGGGAAGAGGTTAACTCCAACACCTTCGAGCTACTGAAGGGATGGATTAGGGAAGACAAGAGAATTGTGTCTCCCCCACCACCAAGGAGTGGAGTTAATCATGAAGAAATTAAAGAAATCAACTAATATAATCCAAAAAAAGAAGAATTTCAACGAATTTTTGTATTCTAATTTATTTGTAGAGTTTAGGAAGGATTTTGATAATGAAATCTTGACACAAAAAACTATTCCTTTTTGTATGATTTACAGCTGGTTCAGTTTTCGGAGAATTGGAAAAAAGACTGCTAGAGAAATCATTAAAAAATGGTATAATCAAGACTTCTGTTCCAGATCGAAATATCATGGGATCAAAATAGAGGGTGTTAAGAATGGAGAGTGAACAATCAATTGAAAAAGAACTGATATTGGGTTCTAGAAAGAATTTGATTAAATTTTTCAATGAAAACAACGTAGTTAATAATGATGTTGATGAAATAACAAGGATATTGAATTTTGACTATGGAGATGATGCAAAAACAGAGGATATTGCTTCTGATTTGAATTTTTTGACAGAGAATATGCTGATTAAATTTGATGAAAAAAATAACAAGATAGTTCTTACAATGAAAGGGAGAAAATTCCATAAAAAAATCTTAAAGGAAGAGAGGAATGATGCAAAAGTAATGGCTCTCCTGTCAAATGAAAAACCTTCTTACAATTCATTGGGTATGGGGATCAAAGATGATATTTTCTATTATGGAACAAAGATATATGAGGGGAAAAAATCCCATGATGCTATTGTCACGAGTGAAAAGAAAATATTCATTGATTGGGGAACTAGAAATGAGATAAAGGAGGATTTTGGTCTTAATTATCGTTTTCCTCTTTTCGATGATCTTGTGGATTTTACTTGGAGTAATTACTCTATTTCAAATTGGTTACTCAGTAATATGGAAGTTCCAACATTGAAAGAAGTTTTTGATAAAATAGTCGAGATAAATAAAACTCTGATGTGGTATCCAGATGAAAGGTGGCATGAGTTTGTGACATTGGATATTATTTCAACTTATTTTCTTGAGATATTTGAGACAAAAGCAAGAACTTTGATTACAGCTGAAAAAGGTAGTGGAAAAACAAGACAATGTATGATATATCAGTTACTTGTTTTTAATCCTTTAATGTCGTCTGATTGGACAAAGTCGACATTATTTCGTACCATCGAAAGTACAAAAGGAACCCCAATCATAGACAATTTCGATCAGATAAATGAAGAGCTGAAAAACGACATAATGTCAATATTCAAACAGTACAAAAAAGGGACAAAATCTGTAAGAACCGAAGGACAGATAAGGAGAAAACCAGTAGCATATGACCTTTTCTGTTCGATGATATTAAACAATCTTTTTGGTCTATCAGAAGTTGATGAGGATAGAAGTAACAAAGTTATTCTGCTGAAATGCTTGGATAAAAAAATCGTTAACAAAAGACTAGATAAAAATTCCTGTATTTGGAGAGAATTAAGGGATAATTTGTTCATTCTTGCTCTTTCAATTTGGAAAGATGTCAGAAATACTTATGAAAATCTGGTAGAGGACACTCTTATCGGAAGGGATTTGGAAAGACTTATTCCACATTTGACATTGGCTAAACTAATATCACCAGAACTCTACAAAACAATTGTTGACTTTGAAATTGAAAAAATGGAACAAAACATGCTAAAGAATTTAGACGACGATTGGATCTATAATGCAATTAAAATAATTTCTGGTTCATTTGGCAGAGGAGAAAATGGAACTTGGGTCTCATTAAAAGAAATAGTCTCAGAGATAATAAATGAACTATATCCTGATTTGAAGGATGAGAAACTCAGAAAGAAATCCAGAGGAATAGGTATATATTTAGGGAAAATATTCAAGAACAATCCTCTCTTTAAGGGGAGACAAGTTAAGGGTGTTACAGAGTATTTCTTTACTCATGAAAACATAATAAAGTTTTGTGAAATCAAAAATTTTTATGATATTATTGAGGAATATAATTCTACCAATTCTACACATTCTACCAATGGATTTAAAAATGATGTGGTAGAAAAGGTAGATAATGTAGATAAGAAAACTTGTAATGTTCTTGCTAATGGATATTACAAAGAACTTTCTGATCTAAAAAAATATATTGGAGAAAAGGTTCCTAAAGACGAAATTAAGAAAAGATTTCCTTCTAATGTAATCGAGGTATGGTTAGAGGATGGAAGGATTGGCGAGATGGGAGAATATTTCATAATAATGTGAGGTAGTATAGATGATTGTAAAGGATGATGAAATATCAAGTGAGAAAATTAAAACCCACCCAATAATAAGAATTCGACAATGTAAACACTGGAACCCTTATAAACAACCATATGGTATCAATTATTGTCCTAAATGTAACGCAATAATACTTGGTGCTGCTTTATGTCTAAATGAAATTGAGGGAATAATAGAAGAAGTTATTGAACACGAAATTATACACTGGGTTTTGGGAAAATTTATATCAGAGGAAGCAAGTACCTATTTTGATTATCTGGTCTTTGGTAAAAAATAAAATCAATCATTGAATGAATGAATAAATAACTAAGAGAAAGATATAACCAAAAACCCAAAGACGGAGATTTTTGAAAATTTGTACTCAAAAAAAAATATTGGAGAAATAGCGTATTTTTTTATAATCTAATAAACATATGCTTGCTGATAAATTGATTGAGTGATTATATGAAACAGATCCTTCACACTAGTCTGAGTATCTCACAAGAGAGCGAAATTAAATTAATTAATTATCTGAAGAAGAAGTACTACAGCAAGAGAAGCAATAAAGATATGATTATTGATGGTTTGAAAATTAGTTACTGGTTCAAAAATTTGGTGGAAAAAATACCTGATGTAGACGAAAAAGAATCTATGAAAATAATTGAAGATTTTCTTTTAGAAAAGTAATAATATTCATTTACTGAAAAAGAGTTGTCGATTTCTGAGAATAAAATAAAATTCATTCAACTAGAAAAACATTGCATAACATTTTCCTTGATACAATCTCTTTCAATATAATTAATCATATAATTAGTAAGACAAGAACGGAAAAATATCCATCATCACCTCCTTCAGGTTCAGGATATTCAATGTCAATAACTTTTTGGAGAGTTCATAGGTGTTATTTCTAAGGGTTAAGTGGCTTGCTGTTTTGCCAGAATAAATACTTTTTTATTTTTCATCGAATTTTTATCACAAAACACTGAAACCAATAATTTTTTAAGTTTAACTATCGTCTAATCAATCTATGACCAGAGAATTGACAGAAACATATTTATTAGGGAAACCTCTATCTTCCCCACTTATTTTAGGTTCTGGGACTGTTGGAGAAACATATGGACCAATGATAGACTGTCTAAAGGCTGGTGCAGGTGCTGTATGCACAAGATCTCTGAGAATAAAAGACAGAAGGGAATTTCCTGTGCCGAGATATGTCATAAGATCTGATGTTGGGTATATGCTTAATTGTGAAATAGGAAATGAAACTCCATGGACACATTGGCAAGAACATTTGGGGGAGGTTCAGAAATATGGTCCTGTTATATTAGCTGTATCCGCCAGAAACCCAGAAGACGCCAAGACTTTAATTGATTGGTTCGAAGATAATGAACCACCATTCTGTTATGAAGTCAACTTTTCATGCCCACACTCAGCTAAAATGCATGGTGCAATTGACGGAGGAAGAGTTGTGGAGGTTTCTAGGCATATAAGGGATAGAGGAGCAAAATCTCTGGTGAAATTTTCTCTGAATAATTACAATCCAGAATGGGTAGAAGAATTCTCAAGATATGCCGATGGATTTGTATTATCCAACAGTATAGGTCCAGGTGTTGAAATAGACCACGAAACTGGAAAACCATGGTTGGGTGCTGGATATGGTGGTTTAAGTGGTTCGGCATTGAAACCACTGGTGTTGGCAAAATTAATAGAAATGAGAGGACTAACCGATAAGGATATAATTGGTGTTGGTGGTATTGATGATTTCAGGGATGTTCTCCAATACATCAGGGCTGGTGCTAATGCTGTTCAGATTTACACAAGAGTTCATGTTGATGGTTCAAAAGTTTTTACACAAATAAATCAGGAACTTGGAAGATGGTTAGGTCAGAAAGGAGTAACTTTAGACCAAATAAGAGGATCATCTTTACCATATTTCAACGCAGGAGTAAATTACAAGAAATACAGACCAGTCATAGATGAGGATAGTTGTGTTGATTGTGGGACATGCGAAGATGTTTGCATGAATGATGCCATAAAGGGTCATGAGATAGACACTGATTTGTGTACTTCTTGTGGTGCTTGTCTGTGGTTATGTCCAACAGACTCTATAAGTTTTGGTGAATGGAATGACGGAAGATGGAATGATAATCAAGTTGTCAGGGACTAGAGTATACAAACCTGATTATACTATAAATGATGAATATTTAGCATATTTTGCTGAAAATATGAGGGGTCTCAGAGGAGATTATAGATTAGGTGTAGTCCCTGGCGGAGGACCTTTCTGTAGAGAAGTTATTGGTGCTGGGAAAAGACTTGGTCTGAATTCTGCCCAGTCTGACATGCTTGCCAGATATGTTTTGAGATTGAGTTGTGGGTTAATGATAGCCGCATTGGGAAATGATGCTTACCCGACGCCAGTCGATGATATAGACACTTCCAGACTGGCTTTCGATAGTGGTAAAATTCCTGTTTTAACTGGGAATTTTCCTGGTCAGTCTTCTGACAATATGGCTGTTCAATATGCTGGTTATAACGGTATCAGAAATTTGGTGAAGTTGACAGAAGTTGGGGCTGTCTATGACAGAGACCCAAGAAAATTCGAGGATGCCAGACCATTGCCAAGAATGACACATCAAGAACTAATAGAAATGGTTCAGGATGACCAGAGAACAGCAGGTAATAGTTCAGTGATATTCGATTTATTGGGTGCAAGGGGATTAGTTAACAATGCGATAAGACTTTATCTCATGAGACCAGATCAGTTGGAAATGCTTCCTCAACTACTTAAAGGAGAAATCCAAATAGGAACTGTAGTGGGAGAATGAACAGGATAGCAATCAAAACTAAGAACAAAAAAATAGATTTGTTTCCTGTTGAGAAAACAAAAGCCGAGACTGAAAAAATTCCCCATCTGACAGTTTTTAATATGATTTTGGTTGATAAAAACACTGCAATTCTGTTCAGAATATCAAAAGAATGTGATTTTAAGGGTTTTTGGACTTTTGTTGCTGGTCATATAGAGTCCATGAAAGAAGGAAAAAAACCAGTCTTATCTGTGATCAGGGAGACAAAAGAAGAGACTGGGATTGAATTGGATGAAAATGAATTATATGTATTGGGAAAAAAAGAACTGAAAAAAACCAAGTCCTATAGAATATCCAAAGAAGATTTAATCAAAGAAGCAGAAATATCAAAAAATCTCGGTTTTAATATAGAACCTCCTCATCTGGTTTTGCCTTTCGTATCTTTTCTCAAAGAAAAAGACAGGATCATTCTGGGAAATGAACTTGATAAATTTGAAAAGGTCAAAATAGATGGTCTAGATGGGTATAAAATGACGCCTATCACTAAAATCATGGTAGAAAGGTTTTTAAAGCTAAGCAATTCCAATATAATATGAACCTTGATAACAAGACTATAGGGATTAGTAATTTCAAGGGTTATATAGAACCGATAGAAGCTGTCCTGTTTGAAAAACCAGAGGATTTTATAGTAGAGGAATTACACGAAAATTCTGTTTCTAATGTTGGTTATACATCAGAAGAAAAAGACAGGGATAATTCTGTCAAAGCAAAAAAAGGAAAATATGTATATGCTTCTCTTGTAAAAAAGGAAATAAGCACTTTTAATGCAGTTGATAAAATAGCATCTGAATTGGGGATAGACAAGAATGATGTTGGTACATGTGGATTAAAAGACACTACTGGTTACACATCACAATACATTTCAATAAAAGGATGCAGCATAGAGGAAATCAAGAAAATAAAAAACAATAACTTCTTCCTCAAGGATTTCAAATATGGTGACCGTCCTTTTGTAATCAGAGGACATAAGGGTAACAGATTTACGATAAAGGCAAGAGGCATAAAAGAAAATGAAAAATCTATCAAAGAAAAAATGAATATACTCAGGGAAAGGCTATCCAAAGGAATTCCAAATTTTTACGACCAACAAAGGTTCGGAAAAAGACAGAATAATCACTTTATTGGCAGAGAAATGGTAAAAAGAAATTTCAAAGAAGCTGTTCGCAAACTTCTCACTGATACCAATGGTGAAAGTCCTGAAACAGAAAAATTCAGGAAATTCGTTTCTGAGAACTGGGGAAATTGGAAGAAATGCTTAGAAAAATCAAGAGAAGTCAAATGCTTGGATTATGAAACTGATGTTATTTATTATTTGACAGAAAATAAGGATGATTATCTTGGCTCTCTAAAATCAATACCTCTCGGAAAGTTTTTCCTGAGTTCATACATGAGTTACCTTTTCAATCAGGCACTTTCAGAAATTATATCTCAAGGAAGGAATGTAGAAAACCTGGAAAAACTTGGTTTTGATGCTGTTTTGAGTGAAGAAACAAGACCAATCTATGAAAAAATACTTAAAAAAGGGGGGATAAAACTTTCTGATTTCAAGATAGATGATGAAATGTTTTTACAATACGGTGTGAAACCAACAAAGTTCTTTCCAGAAAATTTTGACTTTGAGATTAGTGGGAATGATTTGACTGTGAAATTTGATTTGGGAATAGGCAATTACGCTACAATGGTTCTCAGGTTGATTTTTTCAGATATTAACAAATTAGACTGAAAACTGCCGGATTTTTATCTTTAATGTTCTTTTAATCATCTATGTCTGGTAAACATCCATCTCTGGTCATAATTGGTTATTGTGCATTGGATGATGTCAGGACGAGGGATTTCCATAGGTCTGGTCAACCTGGAGGTGCTGTCTACAATTCAGTATTGGGAGCATCACTTTTTTCAAAAGATGTTGGGGTTTGCAGTGTTGTGGGAACAGATTATGACATGGAACATGTGACGAGACTTGGCATAAACACAAAAGGTATCAGAGTTATTGAAGGAAAAACACCGAAATTTTATCTGGATTACACCGACCCAGAGAACAGAACTATTGAAGGTGATTTGGGAGTAGCTCATTTATTATGTCCAGATTGTCTGCCTCCTGAATATTTACATTCATCAATTATCCATGTGTCAACAATGAAACCTGAGCAACAGGCTGCATTCATTGACCATTTAAGAGACCAATCTTACAGAGGATTGATTGCTGTTGACACAAATATCGAAGAACATATAACTGGAGATCCGAATGGTGTTTTGAGAGTATTAACATCTTCTGATTTGATTTTTCTTAACAGAAGAGAATATGGGGAATTAAGATCAATAGGTTTGGATTTAACAGGCAAACAGGTTGTAGTTAAAGAAGGTAAGGATGGAGCAAGATATATGTCAGAGGGAAATGAAATTTCTTTTCCAGCCCCAAGAGTAAAATGTATCGACCCCACTGGTGCTGGTGATGTTTTCGCTGGTGTATTCCTAACATTTCTGGTTAGAGGAGATAGTGAATTGGCTTTGAGAAAAGCAGTTGAAACAGCATCTAGATCGGTTGAATTTTATGGAGTGGATGGATTACTGGATACTCATCTTACTCGTACTTTACCCTGAATTACTTTATATGCTAATTTCCCATGAATTCCTGTAACTCTTGCAATATCCTGCCCACAGAAAGCACAATTAACCAAAATACTCAAACCGTCAAGGTCACTAAATCTTGTCCCTTCTGGTATTTCTGGCACACCTACAGGAACTTCTGAAACACCTTCAGGAGTATAATACCGAAGTATCCTTTCTGCATATAGTTTAATAAGTCTCCCTGGAATATTCTTCTCATATCTGTATAACTGGTTACCACAGGCAGTACAATAAACGTCTATTATTCTACTTCTTCCTTTTGCCACAATACCACACAATTTCGACCTATACTATCTATAATAAATACTTAATGATTTATACGATTGGTAGAGTTATATGACCCAGTTGACCAAACAACAAAGTTCAATGTTTCAGGATTTTCAGTCTCACATGACTGGTAAGAGATATGGAGATGTAATAACAGTAGGACAAAGACTACTTGAACTAGGTCTTCCTCCAACTTCAGAAGCCCATTATATTGTATTAAATAATCTTGGTATAGCTTATGATTTGTCTGGTGACAAAGTCAATGTGTATATGGAAGGTGGGGAAGTCAGATTTAGGTCTTTAGACCATTTAAGGAGAGCTGTTGAAGTCGCACAATCCATGGGAAGAGCTGACTTGGCTGCAAGAACATCACAACTAATTCAAAGACTACCAAATTCATATTTTGAAACATTATTTGGGGCTCTTGATTAATTCTTTGATTTTGACGTCAAACTCAAGAAAGTTAACAAAAGGGTGTTTTGTTAACTTATTTATACTTCAGAAAACAAGCAGCGGCATGTCAAATTCACCAATGGTCATGAGGGATATAACAGGTTATTTGGAATTCGAAGAAGCGGAAAGATTTGTCAATTCCACAAAAACTCTGAGGAACAGGATCATAATAATGTTGATGTGGAGGTGTGGGTTAAGGGTTAGTGAAGTTATCTCTATAAAGAAAAAACACATTTATTTTGGGGAGAAAGTCCTTGCTGTTTTTGGAAAAGGAAGGAAGTCCAGGAGAATTCCGATTGAATATAATCTTCTTGAGATGCTTAAGGAATATACCAGAGACATGAAATTAGATGATAAGCTGTTCAAAATATCAAGGTTTGCTGTTTTCAAAATCGTGAGAGAATTAGGTAAAAAAGTCGGTATAGAGATGATTGGTGAAAAGAAGATACATCCTCATCACTTTAGACACTCATTCGCAATATTCATGGTTAAGAACGGTATGCCTCTTCCTAAACTTCAGACAATTCTTGGTCACTCTAGTTTAACAGCTACGTTCACTGGTTTTGTGATATTACACTTCTTAGCCAGTTCTTTCAGTTTTCCGTTTATCAGACTGGGTGATATGGTAGAGTTTGGTGTTGTGTTCAACTGACTGATCCATACATAACTTTCACCATTTTCCTTGAATGGGTGTATGTCCAACCACCTCACCAAGTCCTTGGAATAATTGATTAACCTGACCCTCCTCCACCCAGTCTTCCCAGAAATCATTATGTAACATCCGTAGTCGTCAAACTCTATGTTCTTGATCTTCATGTTCAACAGTTCCCCTATACGACAACCTGTCTCATAGAGGACAAGAACCAATGCCCTGTCTCTTGGATTTTTCGCTGCTTCTGCTAGTTGAATGACTTCCTCTTTTGTGAGTAATTTCTCTGGTGGACGTGAATTGTTTTTCTTCATTTTGGTAGGGACCCACTTGACCATGTCTGGGTAATCCCCTGTTATCTGATTGGTAAGCAGCCATCTCATGAAGAACTTTATTATAGACTTGAAACCAGATTTTGTCCATTCTGACCATCTTTCATTCCTGTTCACTGAAATTACAAACTTCTCTATGTCCTCTCTCTGAACACCATCAAAACACTTGCCTAATTCTTTATGAATAGTCTTCAAAGAACTCCAGTACTTCTCTATCCTTCCGATAGAATAATCATTCAGTTTAAGGGTATGTTCAAACCTCTCCAATATCTCAAAACAATGGGGACATTCTTCCTTAAACCTTCCTTTTATCGAGGACAACCTACCCTTCCTGTTGTAATGATCTTTCATATTTGTATACTCCCAACTTCAGCCCAAATACTCCAAAAGGTTGGGAGTATAAACCCTTCAAAACGCCGAGGTAGGGATTTGAACCCTAACGTTCCGGAGAACACTGGATTTCCTTCG
>CAYZVE010000004.1:0-22728 GCA_964481805.1 uncultured archaeon
TGGCAAGAAGGCCTACATAATAATCAGAAAGAGTTAATTATGCAACACAGCAATTTATAATTAAAAAAGGGCTTAAATTATCAGTAGCTAAAGCCTATTTAACATTTTTTCAATTCCCATCTTTCAAATTAACTTATAAGCTTTCATAACCTTAATTTACTTTGGGCCACGATGATGACACCATCCCAAAATGACCGAAAGGAATGAATAGCGAGGTAGCTCGGGAGTGGCCCACCTATACTCATAGATAACAAACAGAATATCAATCTAATTTTTTCAATTTTTTATATCCCCATACTATCGGGCAAGAAAGTAAATACCAATATAATACCCAACTTAACATTAAAGCAACACTTTCAAGTCTAAATCTTGTTGGTATCAACACTTTAAACAAACTAATCTCAACTACCCTTAAAGTTTTTGGTGGCGGGTTTATCCAGGATATAGATAATATTAACGTAATAAAAAATAATGAATATACAACTATAGTTTTTCCTATTTCTGGCTCAAAAAAATTCTTTAAATCAAATTTTCTTTTCATATTATTCTAACCCTGCACATTTTTCACTCATAAGCTCTTGAAAAGAGCACCAATCTTCCCTGCATTCTTGCACTACTTCATAATGTGTACAAAACATCTGACCAATAAACTTCAAAAAACTAGCTTTTATTTTCACCCCATAAACTTTTCCCTTTGGTATATTTTTGATAATAACATTAGATTTATACAGGCTTGCAATAATATCTTTTTGCTCTTTTGATAAATCATATACATCCAAATCCTCCATTTCATCGAGTATTTTTCTGAAAGTACTTTCATCTAGACAAGCAGTTCCAACCTCATTACAAGTAATAATAATACCATTTTCATTGACGCCGACAGTATAATCATCATAACTCTTTTCTAATTCCTTGCCGCTGATTTTTACAAATTTCCCAGTAATTTTTAAAGTATCAAGGTCTATTGGGTAATGGAATTGAACTGTATTTGGAAGAACTCGTGCATAAGCAAAACTAATAGAAAGTAAAAATATAAAGGCAATTATTTTTCTATTCATATATTCAATTAATATTTTATTTTAAGTAAATATTAAGCTTATGCGATTTTGTCAAGAATCAAATGACTTAAATACCCCCAAAAGATAACAAGGAAAGATATACCAGTTTTTTCTAATGAAAATTCAAAAAGAAACCAAAGAATAAGCGTCAATATTACAGATAAAATAACCCCAAACAAAAATGTATGTGTGATACCCCTATGTTTTGTTGGAAAGAATCTTATAACTAAATAGATTAGGATCATGCTTGTGACCCCAAAGATAAGAGACCCAATATTGAAATTGATTATTAAATATAGGCCAATAATTAAAGTGAGAAAAAATGAAATATACTTCCTAATCCTGCTTTTTGGGGTATCAATGTCTGGAAAAATGGCTGATATAATATTAAAAAAAACAATGAAAATTAGCGAAAAAATATTTTCTAATACCCCAGCTTCAAATAGAATTCCAATAAAAGCTACAACGAAAATCAAGTCAAAAATCAAATGAATTTTCCAGAAAGGCATGAATATTATTAAAGTTTATATTAGATATTGTTAATTGGCTATATGTTTGGATTACTATCAGAAATAAGAGGCACACCTCAATTTTTTGGGAAATATTTAGATATTTTAGAACCAGGAGAAAGAGTTACTGACGTAGACTATATGGAAAGGCTTTATAACAGAAGGCAAGGTCTAGACGATAATATATTGAATAAGTTAAGATACCTAGAAAACCATCAAAGATTGGGATATGATCATGTTATCATTCATGAAACATCAAACGGAATAATTATAGAGAGGGTTAGTACAGCTATACCCAATAAAACAAGAAGGGCATTAACAGTAGCCTAATCTAGTATTATTCTAGCATCAACAGCTATAGCCTTATCGCTAAAAGCAAATACAGGGTTAATATCAAGCTCTTTAATATCAGGGCTTTCTTCAAGCATACGAGAAGTTTTAATAAGAATATCCACTAATGATTTAAAATCGACAGGGCTTTCTCCTCTGATTCCTTGAAGGATTTTTACCCCTTTAATTTCACTGATCATATCAACAGCTTCTTTTTCTTTGATTGGCACAACCCGAAAACTTACATCATTAAAAACTTCTACAAAAACTCCACCCAGGCCAAAGAGTAGAACTTGATCGAAAGTTGGGTCTTTCTTTCCACCAATGATAATTTCTGTAGATTTTGGCAGCATTTTTTGGACAAATATCCCATCTATTCTAGCTTTTGGCCTTTCTTTTTTGATATTTTTTATTAAATTAATTATGCCTTCCCTCAACTCTTTTTCATTTTTTATCCCGGCAATAACCCCACCAACATCTGTTTTGTGAATAATATCTTTGCTTACTATCTTTAAGACAATTGGATAGCCGTATTTATTTGCAAAATCCATAGCACCTTCTATTTGCTGAACTACTACCCCCTCTACTACAGAAATGCCGTAAAATTTGAGAATTTCTCTTGATTCTAATTCTGTGAGGTTGTTTCTTCTCTCTTTTCTTGCTTGATTAAAAATTTCTTGAGGCTTCATATATATTGATTAGCGTTTTTGATAATTAAGTTTAATTGATGAATTTTTTGTGGTTAAAAATATCAAGTTGGTTTGGTTAAACCTGTTTTATTTTTTTAATAATTAGTGAAACAGGAATTAAAATTGCAAACCATATGCCAAGGATTACGATATTGGTTATTGACGAATTCCATTCATTGTAAAAAACGATTTTATTGAATGCTGACAAGGCGACTTTCATGGGAAAAATTGAAGCTATATATCCAGCAATTTTACTCATTCTTTCAATAGGCAGTAAAAATCCAGAGAAAAATATAAGAAAAACTAGGATAAAAGTTGTTATTAGCAGGGTTATTGACTTCTTTTTTATTAAATATGCCAAACTAATCTCAAATATTATGAAAATACTTGAAATCAAGAATAAAATTATTGAGACAAAAACAAAATTTTTGAATATGTTAATTACGAAAAGAATATTCCCAAAAAGAAGGACACAAAAAATAGGCAATGCAATTATAATTAAAGAAGTTGTATAAATTGATATAATTTCTGGGATAGAAATGCCTTTGATTAACTTAATCCTTTGGTTTGCGGGTGAGTTGATCTCGCTGAGGCATACAAAGCTTGATATCAGCAATGACAAGAATAAAACTATAAGAAATAGAATGTTTGGATAAATTGTCTGCAAGCTAATCATGTTAAAACCTCTTTCAGCCTTTTCCCCATTTAAATTTTTAATTTCAGCTTCAACTTCGGGAATATAAACTGGTTTATTATATATTACTATTGGGTTTACCATAGTTTCTGGATCCAATTCTCCAACGCCTTTAAAGTAGTTTTGAATGTTTGTTATCTCATTCTCAGTTTTATCCAATTTCGATTTGTATAAATAGAGATCTTTCTTTGTGTTTTCCATTTTAGTGATAGTGGAATCTATCTCAGAAATATAATTCTTTCCTTTTTCGCTAGCTATTTCATATTTGGATATTCTACTGTCCATCTCATTAAAATAATTACCTGCAAAGCTATTGTATGAATTTATTTCGTTTCTTAACCCAGCTGTTTCCGATGAGCCAACTAAAGCTTCTATTTCATCTAACTTGAACATAATTGAGGAATAATAATTATTTTTCTGTGCCTCGTAATTTGATTTAAGGGTTTTCATTTCATAGATGTCTTGATCCATCTCATTGATAGTGTCGGAAATGTCTTTCTTGCTGGTTTTTAATTTTTCTATTGAGCCATCTATTTCATAAATATATGAATCCAATTCAGAGTTTGTTTGTTTTAAATTCACTTTAAATATGTCCAACTTATTCATAGTCAAGCTGAACTTCTCAAGGAAATCAGATGCCATCTCTTTTGTCCTTTCTTTTTGCAGTAGATCTACATTGGTTTTTATTCTTTGTATTATCTCCCAAATAATTGATTCTTGGGTATTGTCAAAATAGACATTAAAGATGTAGGAATTCTGCTTTAAAATTTCTATGCATGTATACTGGTTGTATTTCTTTAAATCTTTAATGCAATCTTCAATTGTATTGTAATCTGAAGTCGAGGAAAAAGAAGATAAAACTCTTTTCAATTCTGATACATCAAAATCATTATTAACCGAAACGATGCCTATTGGTACTTTTCTTAATCCGTCAGGGTTGAATGAAAAAAAAACAACACTGATTAGTATTAAAGGGAATATCACCAACAAAAATACGGCCCTTCGGTTTCTAATAAAACCTTTGAGGCTTGAATTTATTAATGGAAATATTTTACCCAAATTTACACCTCTTCATTCAATAATAATTCTCTTGTAAATAATTTTTCAAGGAAGGATTCTATATCTTTTTCTTTGTAAGATCTAATTGATTGGATCAACTCTTGGGTCCCATAAAATAATCCTTTGTAAATTAAACCAAAACAGTTGCAGTTTCTTTTTATATCGCCCAATATATGACTTGAAATTATGATTATTTTTCCTTTGCTAGAAAATTCCTTCAGGAAATTCCAGATGAATCTCTGAATAGATATATCCAACCCACTGAAGGGTTCATCCAAAATTAATATATCGGGATTATGAATTAAGGCAACTGCCAAATCAGCTCTTTTTTTCATGCCCCCTGATAATTGTGTTATTTTTTTATTCCTGGCATTTTGAAGATCTAATTTTTTAAGCAACAGATCAATTCTCTCTATGATAACTTCTTTTCTCACATTGTAAAGTTTTCCAAATGTTATCAAGTTTTCTTCCAACGTCAAGAAAGGATAAAGAGAGTTTTCTTGGGGACAATAACCTATGACTTCATTAACTGGAGTTTCCTTGTTATTGACATATACTTTTATAGTCCCTTCATTCTGTTTTTTCAACCCAATTAATGTTTTTATAAGGGTTGATTTACCTGATCCCGAACGGCCAAGTAAACCGAAAATATCCCCATTTTTAACTTGGAAGGAAACATTTGATATCTTAAAATTTTTGTATGATGTGGTTATGTTATTGACTTGAAGAGTTATATTTTCCATGAATAATTAATAAGAATTCTGTAATTAAAAATAATCACTTCCTTTTCATCAATTTCTTGAAGACAAATTTTTTAAACCAGTTAATGTGGCCTTTTCTTTCTAGCCAAATGAGAACAATAAACCCGATAGCCCCAAGAATAATTGTAATCTCTAACCCAATACCAACCCATTTAAGAACAGTTCCAGCAGCAGAGCCGATTATGGAAAGAACCAGCATCCTGGGGAACACCCCAAGAAGAGTTGCAATGAAATAATCTTTGAATGATAAAGATGTGATTCCGCTGATATAACTAATCAAGTCAAAGGGAATAATTGGGATTAGCCTAGTTATGAATATTCCCATTTTTCCGTGTTCATTCACCCATTCATCCAGATTTTCAACCCATTCATCTCCGAGAAGCTTTGTAACAATTGGCCTGCCGCCTTTTCTTGCAATCCAGAAAGCTATGATAGCTCCGATAAGTGTTCCTATACCACCAAATACAACAACTTTCCATAACTTTATCCCAATAGCAGCAGCGAATATGATTATTGCTTCAGATGAAATGGGTGCAACAATTGTTTGGATAATCATTACCAGTATTAAGCCAAAAGAACTATAACCTTGGATAATTGGCATAAGTAATTCTTCTAACATTCTATAATCTTTCTATTTTAACTTTAAGAATCATAGTCCCGGCAGGATTCGAACCTGCGTCTTAGGCTCCAGAGGCCCGTAATCAAGGGATTAAAACCTTGCTTGACCACTACACCACGGGACTTTATTAAAATATTAAAGAATAAAGATTAATTAACTTTCTTAAGATATTTCAGCATATGCTGCCCCTATTTCTTCATAACCCCTAGACTTGTAGCTGTCAGATAAACTACTCAGGAAATTTTTCATAAACATCTCCTTTTCATCATTCCATTGTTTGTTGTTTTTCAATTCTTGGACAATATCTTTTAATTCCATTAAATAACTTTTGATTCTTGTTGGCTCTATGATATAAGGAAGTATATTCATTAGCTGGTAAAATCTGACTGATGCTTGTAAATCTTTAACTGATTTTTTATCTATTCCATCAACTTCTCTTTCTTCTAGTCTTGTGATCAAATTGTTAATAACAAAATTCTGTTTTTCAACAACCGATTTTAATTTTTCAACTTTCTTTGTTATATCAAAAACGTTTTTGTCAACCAATAATAAATTATCCATATCATTTACACTAGCTTTATCCCTTAATGTTTCATTTAATCTCTTAATCTCATCAGATACAATTTTTTGGAATTCCCTGAAATCTGACTTATCAATAAACTTAATTAATTTCGTTTTTATTTCATTGATTTTTTCATCTCTTTCTTGCTCTGTCTGATTGCTTCTCTTATTCGTTTCAATCATATTTTTCATGAATTCTTCTTTTTCTTTATCCCATACTCCGAGAATTTTCATGTTTTCAATTGTTTGGTTTAATTCTATAGAATAAATCTTAAGTTTTTCTTGGTCTGCAATATAAGGGAATATACTCAATATCTGATAGAACCTATTTGATAATTTTATTTTGTTTATAATATCTTCATCAATCTTCTTTGATTCAACTTCTTTCATTTTTTCTACAACATCATTTACTACAGAATTTTGCCTTTCGATTATTGATTTTAATTTGCTAAATTTCCCTGTTAGCTCAATCATATTTCTTTCTATGATAAAAACATCTTCAACATCAGTAGGGCCAATTTTATCTTCCAATGATTTTTTAATATTTTCCACATCTTTTTCTAATTTATTTTCTATTTCCCTCCCTCCCTTTATTTCATCAGTTATGTCTGAAATCCAGTTTGAAAGTTTCCCTATTTTATCTAAAATTTCATCCTGGTTTCCGGAGTTAATCATTCTTTTGCTTGTTTTAACTAAATCGTTCATGAAATTTTCTTTCTGGGAATTCCAAGATCCAGATTCTTTCATATATTTGATAATTTGTTTTATTTCTGTTGAGTGCTCTTTGAGTTTTACTTCATCTTTTAGGAATGGGATTATATTTAGTAATTGATAAAATCTGAGTGAAAGATCAAGATTTTTTAACTCTTTTATATTGATGTCTGGTATACTTTTAACTCTTTCTATACTATTGATCAGATCAGAAATAACAAAATTTTGCTTTTCAATTATTTGTTTTATTTTTTCAATTTTTGGAGGTATAGCAGAAAATTTATCTATTTGTGAAACTCTTTTTTCAAGCTCTATTACATCTTTTATGGATTTTTTATCTTCTTCAGAACTTTTGGTATTTTCATTTAATTTTTTTGTTATATCATTTATTTTTGGAATTAGGTTATTGATGATTTTTTTAGTTTCCTCTATGTCCAATAATTTATCATCTATTTTAGTTTCCTTTAAAAGTCTTCCAACTTCTTCAATTTTATCCTTGCTTTCACTAAGCTTTTTGATCTCTCCTCCTATTTCTTCTTGGAATTTTTTAAAGTCTTTTATTTGTGCAAAGTCATTTATTTTTATACTTATTTCATCAAGCATCTGCGTAATTTCTGTTGTAAGTTCATCCAATTTCATGATTTTTTCTTTTTGATTCTGAAGTTCGTTGACTTTGTCATTAACTTCTGAGAATATACTTTCAATTTTTGCAGATGTTCTATCAGTATATTTTTTCATATCATCTATCGAGTTAATTTTTTCATTCATTTTTTTATAAATATCAACAAGATTATCAAAACTTTTTATTTTTTCCATTGTTTTCCTGAAATTTTCAGCTTCTTTTTCCAATGCCTTTACAAGGTTTTCATTTTTTTCTATTCTAACTGTATTTTCCATTATTTCTTGTTCTTTTTTTTCAAAACTTTTTTTTATGTTTAGTGGTTCAACATCACCAACAACAGCTTTAATTTCTTCAAAATCTGTTTCAATTTTACCGAATGAGCGGTCACCTTCCATAACCATGCTTCTGAGTTCCCCAATCTCTTCTGATATTTGCGTTAACCTTTCATTCAATTCTTCCTTATATCCAGCAATTATTTCTAGTTTCCCTTCGAGTTTTTCAGTTTTTAGGGTAAGGTCTGTTAGAGATCCAATTTCTTCCTTTTCTGTTGTCTCAATTTTTTCTAAACCATCTAATTTCTCATCATCTTTTAATTCTTGTTGGGGAATCTCTTTCATTACCCCATATTTCTTCTTCAGTTTTTTTATATTATTTTTTTCTTCAGCTTCTTTTTTTTGCTTTTCTGTTTCTTCTAGAACTTTTTCATCATCTTCTTTTGAAACTTCTCCAGATTTTTTCTTAAATTTTTCTAATAAATTGAATTTCTTTTCATCAATTTTATCTTCATTTTCCATATCTAAAGTTTCTTCTGAATCTTCTATCCCATCATTTTCTGGATCTATTTCTTCTTTTTCAGCTTCTTCTTTCTTTCTATCTATCTATATCACCATCAATTCTCTCTACTTAATGATTTAGTTAAAGAGTCGATATATATCTTAGTCATCCTAAACCTTCCTTTCTTTAACTTATCTTTAGCTAAGTTTAACTCTACATTTAATCCAAACACATCTTTTACAGACTTCAATTTATTTATTTTAGATTCTATTTCGCTGAGCATTTTCTCATATTCTCTATAAAGATCTAATTCTTCGTCTGGGATTTTATGTGGTGAATGATATGTTGGCCTGAATGAGACAAAGTATGGCTTACCTTTATTGTATTTTGCATTTTGAACCATACCTACACCAACTTCTAATCTAGTTATCTTTTTTGCATAATCTTCCCCGAATTTCTTTTCTATTCTTTGCAGATCACCTAATGATTTAGTATGCAACTGGATTTCTGTTAAGACATTACCTTTTATTGCTTCTTTGAAGTCTGACAATACTTGTGAAACCATAATTAATCCAATTCCCCACTTACGGAACTCACGGCAAGCTCTTTCCAGAGAAACATAACCACCTTTACCACCGTATTTTTCCAATAGCCTATGAACTTCATCAAACACTATTATTAATTGAAGTTTGGGAGATTCTTCCCAGCCTTGTTGGAATATAGTACTTATAATCGAGTGAACAGCTTGATCATATTCCCCAGGCTTGAGTTTGTTCAATGTAAATACAGTTATTTCCCCCGGATTCATGTATTTCTTGAAATCAATCTTCACTTTAGGATCCTTTACTTCATATATCATTCCCTTATATGGCTTGACATCTCTAAGATTCATTCCAAATTTTTTATAAAATTTTAATAAATTAGGGTCTTTGCATGGCCTGACAAATCCCGTCCATTGTGCTGTTGGATCAAATACAACAATAGGTATTTTCTTTTCAAGCAATTCCTCTGCTAATATCATTGCTGATACAGATTTTCCAGAGCCAGTTGCACCCGCTGTTAATACATGTGTCCTTAATTCTTCCATTTCAAGTGTTGTTTTTTGATCAGTTTCTGCAATATTTCCAATCCATAACTCACCTTTAGGCAAAGTCTTTGGATCAACTGGGTATATATACCTTAACTTAGAAAGTTTCCAATCTTTATAGAGCTTTCTTATATAATAACCAACAATCACAAAAGATATGGCTATAATTATTATTAATGCAAATCTGACTCGTGTTGTATCCCAAAATGGCTTGACAACCTGAAAAGTGTCAGCCGAAGAAATCTTTTGCCCCTGAAATTCTATTTCTACTTCATATGAATAATCGCCAAGTGTTGCGTTTTCAGGAATATGAACATTTTTCAACAAAGGCAAAGAAGCTTCAATTGTTCTTTCTTCATTTTCCCTGTAAATAATATTGGCAGTTTTTAGTTCTTTTGAAACATAATCTATAGATACATTAACTTTCTTTCTAAAACCTAGATTATAGATTAATACATGGAATATTGCTGTCCCATTTGGGTTAACTTTTTTTGTAAGTGATTCTACGACAACATCAATATATAAAGTCCCTGGGAACGGAACAGTTATTGTCACTGGAATTCTTTGTGTATAACCCATTCCATTTATAACAATTTCTCCGGTATAAACCCCTGAATCTGTGTTTACAGGTATAGTGACATAAATTGGAATCATTTTTTCTTCATCGATATCCAATTCAACAAAGTTTTCATCAATCGCCAATAAATGGAATATCGATCCACTAAAATGAATTGATGTGTTTATTTCTTTATTGTATGTATTCTTTATCCAAATCATATAAATTTCTGATTTTCCAGCATCTATCTGAACATCAGTTAAATTTGTCTTCACGCTAAATGGTGGCCTTTCAGCCTTACCACAATCTTCAGGACAATTATCTACATTTTCTGTTGCTTCACATTTTCCATTGCCACATGTAGCCAATGATCCACCTCCCCCGCCGCCCCCGCCGCCACTACTTCCACCGGTATCACCACTTCCACTATCATCTCCACATGAAGAGCAATATTCAGCAACAACATATGCTGACATGTTTGTGATATTGGCAGAAACAGTGTTGGCTGAACTAGTAAGTACTGTAGTTAATTGTGTCCAAGAGCTAACACAGCCAGTTCTGTTATCCAGCTCCCAATTAGAGCATTTATATATTTTGAGGGCAGGTTTGCTTAAATCAAAATAATCATTCAAATTCCTTGTAAAGTTGAGTGTTATTATCGCGTTGTCAAATTTCAGATTGTTGTTGATAGCTAGTGCTACCATCTTATTTTTGGTTGTTGATTGTAATTGAATATCACTTACAGATACATTATCAAATATTAATGGATTAGTGATGTTAGTTGCATTTTCATTAGATTGGGCTATTGCAGATGATGTTATATTGACATTTCTAAACATAATCTCATGGTCAATCACATTAACTTTAAGGTCTGCGTTTGTTTTGAAAACTGAGAAGTTATAACTGCCCCCAGTAAATGATGTATTGATTACTTCAATCGTCTTGTTTGTCCCAGGCCTGTAGAATGTGAAGGTTATGCTTATATTTTTTCCATCAGTATTTGTTGCATTGCCCCAAAGATACAATTGGTTATAAATATCAAACCAACCTGTTGTTGAGTTTATTTGGTTGCTCGTATCATTTGCATAAATTATATAATTGTACGCTCCTTGGTTTGAAACATTAGTTATTGTTGCCCTCCAAGTCCCACTTAAAATATTGCTATTTACATTCGATAATTGATAAGTGTAATTTGTTGAGTTTGGATATGTGACATTTGCCCATACAGCACTCACGCCATACCAATCAGTGACATTAGCTTCTATGAGAATATCATTGTATGGGGTGGTTGAGTTTGCATGTACGCCTGTGAAGTATGGATATTGAGTGTCAACTTCTGTTATGATCATCCATGACCTGCTTTCATTAACAGAAACATTATAATAAAGGCTGGAATTTTCTTGAATCGTGCAATTGATTGTTGTATTTCCTTCAGGTGCATTAGTTATGTTCCATGTATAAGTCGCATATCCCGAGGAATTAGTTAAACTTGTCCCAATCAATGTTGAATCATTATAGAATTTTATTGGATAGTTTTCTATACCTGATGTTGTTATATTATCCTTAACTTGACAAACCAAATCGGTGTAGGTTGACTGGCCAACAGTTCTGTTGGTTGTGTTTCCGGCTATAGGAGATGTTACGTTAGCTTCAGCCCAACCATAAATGAATATAGTCGTATTCTTTTGATTAGATTCATATAATCCTCCAGTCGCGTTTGCAATTATAAGCTGCTCTCTTGGATTACAGTTAGCAGCAAGTTGCCATGTGCTATTATCACCAGTAGTAACTGGATTGGAAGCTGGACAGTTGTCAGATTTAACAAAATACCACCCTAATGTATAAGTCTGAGCAGGAACACCACAGGAATCATTTACACTCGAGTTAAGAATAACAGTTTCTTGTTCATGGTAGATTGTTTTATTGGTTGGCAGAATTATCACTATATTGAGTGCATCTTTTAGTGTTGTGGTTGTGTTGGCTTTATTGTTTATAATATAATAATATTCATTTGGAGTATCTGTTATTGTGACATTTGTTGGATAAACTCCTATTGTGTCTGAGCAAGTAGTAGACCATGTATAGGAACAGTAACCAGTTGAATTTATTGATTCTGTATATACTTGACTATTGTTTAAATAAAACGTGCATATAGATTGCCTTGCTGGATCTGGAATAAGATTGTTATTTTCATCATATATTCCAGCAGTTATATATGCTATACCACGGGTTACATTTCGATTTATTGAAGATGAATGAAAACTAACATTTAAAGGAGCATAAATTCTAACGTCATATTCTGATGAGTTTGTTGAATTATAAAATACATCATTATTAACACCGACAACCCATGATTGTGACCCAGGATTATATGTTGAATTAGGATCAAAAGTAAATACACAGTATCCTGTGGAGTTGGTTGATGTTTGATTTGATAAAATAAAAGTTGATGTATCATTGGTTATCCAGAAGCTGCAGTTGACATCATCTTCAACATAGCTATTGTTGGATGTATTATTGATTCTTGCAATAAGCGTAGTTGTATTTGTTCCTGTTCTGTTTACTTCATTGTTATTCCCAATAATATCGATGTCAGCTATTCCTATGTTATGTTTAGTCACATTAAATTCTGATGCACTTGAATTTTGCCATAAATGGAAGACATCACCTGTTGTTTTATTGTAGTCTCTGTACTCGAACTTATATTGGTTGGTCCCTGTCCAGTTTCTATTGGAAGTTGCAACAAACCAGACAGTCCCATTCGTTGTCATATTCTTTGTTTCAATTCTTTCCCATGAGCTGTTTCTGGATAAATATATCAGAAGTGATACAGTTGCATTTTCTTCCTCAAAATCCCCAATATAAACAGAAAAGTTGAATGCCGACCCCCAAATAGAGGATGTGGAATTGGCTTGTTGATCACTTAAGTCCAATGGATAATTGCTCGAGCCTTCTATCTTGTAGTTTCTCTTGGATGTGTGTGGTTGCTTCCATTTAAAGAATTCATATACGCCGTTGCTGTTTATGTCTTCCTTGCAGACATAGAAATTATCTGAGCCAACTGTTTTTTGAGTATAAGTTGGGCTGCTGCTGTCGCAATTAGATGTTGGGCTGCTGGGCGTGATGTCATAATATGTGCCATTATCATACCAGTCAACCAAAAGCAATTCATCCGATGTAACGTAATTCTCGTCTATTGTTAAATTAGCTGTCACATTGTAGAATGTCTCTGGCTCATTTGATGCGTTTGTGTATATAGTCATGTTCCTTATCCAAATGCCACTTGCATTGACAGCGCCTACAGTGGAATTTAGAAAGTGCGGGATATCTGTAGTCATGCTGCTATCCCAAAGCCTGTGTATTGAAGGCAGACTACCAGTTGAAGATACTTGAAAATTAGTTACATCACATACATTAACCCCTTCTGATGTTGCTGTTGAATAAGATGATCCGCCAAAATCACATGTTGTCGCGGCACTATCTATCCCAACATAATTTACTGTTATGCTGTTTGCTGGGTTTCTGTGGTAGGTGATGTTTCTGACTTGATAACCTAAAGTTGAATTTACATTAGTATCATTTAGTCTGGACCAAAGATTGGATGTGTTTTGGATTGAAATAGCTTCAGAGGCATTGTAGTTATAGGTTATATTAATGCTCGTTATATTCAAATTTCCAGCTGCATCTGAGTGAAATACAAAAGTTACATTACAAAGTTGTGTATCACAACTGTCTAAAAAATCTTGTATTCCTTGCCCTATACTTGAGTTGGTTGCATTATTATATGTCCTCATTTTTTCATTTGGTGATGTCCAATCATAATCACCATCTTCCCCAATATCAATTGAAGTGTTGGTTGGGTAGTTGTTGAAATTCAAAATATAGACATTTTGGTCAACAGATACACCTACTGTTTCATTCAATGAATTTGATGTAATATCACCTATAGCAACTCCTCTAACATCATCACCTGTTGTATAGCTCCATATAAAACTACCATCGGACCCTAATTGATAAATTTTATTATCAGCACCACCAACTGCAATTTCATTACCAGAATTAGATGTTGTATCACCAATAGATATACTATAAATAACACTCCCTATATTATAACTCCATTTTACAGTTCCATCTGGCGTTACTACGACTACAGTTCCATTGTTCAGACCAGCAACTATTTCATTTCCAGAATCTGAGGTTATGTCATCAATAGTTATAACTTTTATTATATCTCCAATAACTATCGTACTTGTTGATGTACCAGTTGAATTATATATATAAATTGTATCTTCAATCCCTGCAACAACCTCATTTTCATTGCTTGATAAGTTTATTTCACCTATTGAAACACTATATACAGAAGCGCCAATATTTGAAGTCCATTTTTGTTGGCATGTGGAGTTTATTACGGTAACTTTTGTGCCTCCACCGATTACAATTTCATTTAAAGGGTCAGTTGAGATATTCCCTATGCTTACACTATTCACAGTGCTGCCAAAGTTAAATGAACAGTTTTGTATACCGCTTGAATTTAAAATATAGACATTTGCATCCGATGAACCTACAACAACTTCGCTGTTTGATTGGTCTAGTATGTTTCCAATAGCTATGCTATTTATCTGGGAGCTTGCATTGAAGTCCCATTGTGCATTTATGGTTGAATTAAATAGAGTGACATGTGGTGTGGTTATTGCTCCAATAACTATATCTTCTTTTGAGCCCCCAGTAACATTTCCAATTGCAACACAAAGATAAGCAATACCACTTCCTGTACTTTGACTGGGTGTTATCTGCCCTAACATTGTAATATTTGAGTTAAGAATTGTCGAGTTCTTTGGGATAGTAATATATCTTGTAATATTTTGACTCCCATTAAATACTAAATTTTCACTTGTATTTGTATTGTTTAAAGCGTATTGCTCATACTTGAAAATAAGGCTATCTGGATTTAAAACAAAAGTCTTTTGGGTTAAAGAATAGGCTAGCCTTGAAAGCATTAAAAAACTAAGAAAAAGAATAAGAAAAAGGCTAGCTAAATTCTTTATAGGTCGACCCATTTGTATCTACAATAACTTAGTTTCTTATTAAAATAAACTTTTTTACTGATTTTCATTTTCATTGCTCTCAATGTTTTCTGGCTGAAATTCCCCAAGCCTGCTTCTAATTTTTTCCATGGTTTCTTTTCTGTTTTGCCCCTTCTTTCTTTTATAGATTATTAAGAAGATAATGACAGAAACTATTATTAGAATTAACAGCAATACCCATAATATTATGCTCAGTTTCTTCAGCCTTGATATTTCAAAAACAGGAGTACAGAACCTTTCATAGTTTTTGTTTTGATAATAAGTTTCCATATCATTTATTTCTTTTTTAATTCCAATGATTGGGAGAATGCCTAAACTATCACTTTTTAGTGAATCCATCTTGATCTCCATTTTCATATCAATTTGGCTTATAACTTTATTGTAACTGCTTATAGAATGTTTGAACCAATCTATAGCATTTTCATAATTTTTACTTCTATAGTCATTCAAACCCTTTTCTCTGGATTTTTCTGCCTCATCGAATAATGGAGTTATTTTTGAAATATCTATACATTCTTCTGTTAGAATTGCTCTAGTTGCAGTTGTTCTAGTTTTTTCCATTTCTTCAAGCATAAGATTTGCAGTTTCTTCTAAAGTTTTACCTATTATTAATTTAACAATTTTTGTTTCACTTTCTATTTTGCTGATTGCTTTGATTTTTATATCATATTTTCCTGAAGCAGCATTATTTGGTATATTTATGACAACAAGATATTCTTGCGACCTTGAGTAAGGGATATCAACTTCGCTCGGGAGTACTTTTATCCATGTTGACGGTATTCCTTCAACTGACAATTTAACTAATTTTAGATTGACATTTCCTATATTGCTGACAGTTACAAGCATAGTCTCCTTATTTCCAGGCATTGCTGATATAATATCAGTTGAAACATCAATGCTCATGGAATAATTTAAAGCAGCCCCTCCACCAGCAGGCGGTTTTCCACCCCCACCTCCACCGCCATCCCCCCCAGTTGGTGTTTCGCAATTTATGACTTCGAAGACGTCAGTATCCTGTTCTGTCACTTCTTCGTATTGCACTGACACCAAGTATGTGTAATATCCGAGGCTGGATGAAGTTGGGACACTAAGTCCTGGATTTTTTATAACAGTCGAATTTACTAAAACACTTTCAGTGCTATTAGCAACTATTACCGAATTAGAATCAATAATTTGATATGTTACATTCATTAATAATTCATCTGGCGGATTAATTTTAGTAATGTTAACTATTGCACTAGCTATACTGCCACGGCAAACAGTTTTTTCCGTGGATGTAACTGTTATATTAACTTCAATATCCCTCGGCGCAATATGAATAATAAGCGGTATATTTATTGTCTGCCCAGATGCGGTTAAAGTAATCTGACCAAGATAGTTCCCTAACTCTGCACTTTCAGGGACAGTTATATTAATAATGCTTGTATTTAAGATAAATGGCGTTAGAAAAACACTGTTTGATGAAAAATTAACCCAGTCTCCCGGATTCCCAGAACTAACAGAAAGAGAAACATTTGTATTTTCACATGCATCTTTTAGCCACATGATAATCGTTTGTGCATCAGATTCATTCTTTTTTATTGTTTTTTCAATTTGTGGAGGTGATGCTGTCAATGTTCCTATACCTTTTTTAAAAGTAAAATACCCGCTTGCGCTCGCAATTTTATTTTCATAATTAAAATAACTTTGAAGATTGTATCTCCCAGTTGTATTGTCAGAAGTAAAGTCAAGAAAAAATTCAAAACTTTTTAATTCATCAACTGCCAGATCAACATTATCCCAATTTTTAGAAAAGATTGCAGGGCCAAAGGGGCTAATGACAGTAGTTGAGAGATTTCCAGTTATATCAAAAATTCCAACATTTTCAATTATATTAGTTATCTTTGACCGCTCATTCGGGCAATATGAAGTTTGATTAACATAAGTTTTTAAGTTGACTTCTGAAGTGCCGCTTATGCTCAGCATTATTGTTGCAGCGTCTGATACAAAACCAGTTATTTCAACCCTAAAGTAATAAAATAGGATTAATGATAGCAGAACGGCACTGATTATTAAAATAGTTTTAATTGAAACCATGCACTCAAAAATAATTAGGTTTATTAGAATAAAGTTCTTTGCCAATTAACTAGCATATGAAATCGATTTTTTTGGCTTTTTAGCCCTTGTTTTTATTGCCTTTTTAGTCTTAACATTCCTAATTTTATTTGGCTCTTTTTCTACCTCTTTTTTGATATTTACAAGCAGATTTTTAATATCTCCCCTTTCATTCTCTGAAGTTCCATTATTTTTCTTGAACCAAATGGCTCCCCCAATTGACAAAATACTAAATAGAGCTATTAGAAGTGTTTCTGTTGAGAAACTTGGGAGGACTATTTTTGCAGACGGCAGGCTAAAACCTTTTTCTTGGCTTTTGCTTCCACTATTCTGAATTTCTTCTATTTTTGTGATAGTTAGAATAAAATCATCTTCTAATAATTCATCATTATATTCTATCTTGACTTTTCCTGTATGGCTTTGTATGCTAGCATCTTCTGGCACTTCAAAAATAACTGGTATTTTCTTTTCATCCCCAGCTTTTATCTCAGCGAATTCAGTTTCAAAAATATTGTAATAACTTGGAATTCCTTCTATTGAAATTTTTAAATCTTGAAAATCTGTTTGGCCAATATTATTTAAGATAATTTCTGTTGTTGCATTTTTTCCTTGCTCTATCTTTATGCTGTTTGGAATTGTTAATGCAAGCTTTTTGCTTTTGATTACTTCAAGACTTAACTTTTGTTCAACTTTCGTATATGGCAATTTTTCAGCTGTGATTAAAATGTTATGAGTTCCTTCTTTGTTAGGGCCTTGAAATTCTGTTGTAAAAACTCCTCCACTATCTGTTTCAGCTGTGAATTCTATGCTTGTCCCTTCAATTTTCCCTTTTATTTTTACTCCTCCAACTGGCTTTTGTTCTTCATCTTCTACTATGCCAAGAACTTTTATCAAATCATTTAGGTAGTATTGGGGTTTTTCGATATTGGCGTCTATTATCATATTTTTTTTATAGCCGACAAGAAATGTTGACAAGGTTGTTGTATTGAATTTAACATAATTTCTAATGGTGTCAACATCAACATTAATATCATTCCATTTCCCGTTGCAAACTCTTTTCCCAAAATTCCAATTGTCACACCTATAAACAGCAATTCTATCTTCATCTGGTATCCTGCTGTCATCATACCTCATTTCTATTTGTGCATCGCTAAAGCTTGATGCAAATTCATATACGAATATTCTGCTAACCCCTATGCCTTGAATATCTATTTCTGAATCAGCCTCATCATACCTGATAGGATCATCAAATTGGGATACATCAACCCCAGATATTATTGCTTTTGAATTTGGAAATTGCATATTTACTTCATAAGTTCCTTTAGGAATTTCCAAGGAATAGAACCCATTCCCATCAGTATTGGTGCTTTTTGTTAATTTATCATTCTTAAATTCTATTATTGCACTTACAACTTTATTGCTAGCATCAATAATTTCTCCAGATATTGAAACAATGTAATCGACTTTTTCTGTAATTTCTTTAATAAAATCTTGATATGTTAATCTTACTTTAAGATTATATCCCCCAGGAGATAGGCTCGGTATTTTCATTTTAACATAGTAATAGCTGCCTGTTCTGGATATTTCAAGAATTTCGCATTCTATGCTATCTACCCAGATTTTGAGATTATTTTTTGACAAATCAATTGCTTGCCCTTTATATGATGCTTGAAATGTTAATGTTATGTTATCCCCGCTTTTGATCCATGTTTTATCAATGTTGAGCAGATCAAACTGAAGTGGCTGCTTGATTTCTATTTGTTTTTGTGTTTCTGCTTGAGTTCGGTTATATTGGGATTTAACAACTACATCATATATTCCAATAGAGGATAGTGCTTCCATTTTTAGGTTCCACCCAGATTCATTATAAATTAAATGTTGATTGAATTCTTTTTCTTGATTACCTATTTTTACAGAAAAGTTTACCCCAGAAAAAAGTTTTATATTATCTTTCTTAACAAAAACATATATATTTATTTCGTCATCCAGATATGCAGGATTTGGAGAAATTATGTTTATTTCATTTGTGAGTTGGGATATTTTGAATTGTGTTCCTTCGGCATCTAATTCATCCAAATTATTTTTGCAATGGACATCTACTTGGTAATCCCCTGTTTTATACAGGTTAGAACCGTCTATAGTTAATGAATAACTGTTATTTTCGAATGCTTCCATAACCCATCCGGAAATTGATAAACCGTTTCCAGAAACATCAGCATAAACAGAATTTATTGTATTGTTTCCATCATCTATGCATCTCAAGGATATTGTCATGCTTTCACCAAGCCATAAATCATTTCTATTTAATTTAGTTTCAGAAATATTTGGCATAGCCCTTGAGAAACTTAAAGAGACTATTAAAATAATTGCTAACATTAATATTTTTTTCATATCAAAACCTTCCAAATATCTTTTTTATCGCATTTCTTTTATCTTTGTATTCTGTTCCAGCTAATCTTGCAGCAATCTTCTTGTAAGCTATTGATGCAGGTGAATACGGGCTTGAAAATACAACTGGCTCTCTTTTGAAAATGCTTTTTTTAACATTCTTGTCTTCGGGAATAATCCCGATTACGGGAAGATTGCATATAGATTCAATTTCTTTCTTGTTAATTTGATTTTTCCCTTTTCTGTATTTATTGATGATAATCCCTAATGGCTTGATTTTCATTTCATTGCATAGTTTGACTATTTTCATTACATCTGATATTGCAGGAAGCTCAGGCTCTGTGACAATTATAATATTTTGGCATGCTTTCATTATAGATAATGCACTTTCTTCCAAGCCAGGCGGGCTATCAACCAAAATCATATTGTTTTCTAGCAAACGGTCGCTTAAGATTTTTTTGAGATTAGATATATTACAATTTTTGATGGACAAAGATGCTGGAATTATTCTTAATCCGGAAGAATGGATGTACATCGACTGGTAAAGATTTTTTGTGTCTTTAAGAGCGTCATTTAATGTTATAGGAAAATAATACATCCCTAATTGCAGGCCAAGGCCAGACATTTTGACATCAGCATCAATTGCTATGACATTTTTATTCATCTGGTTTAATGCTGCAGAGAGATTCACAACAGTAGTTGTTTTACCCACACCACCTTTCCCAGAAACTACCCCAATTATTCTTGAATCCATATGTAATAGATTTTACTTTCTGTTATTATAAATTTTAAAGATTGATTTTATATTTTCCAATGAATAATAGATCATTGATTCTATTTTACCTTCTTTTTTCATTGTAAATGATGATTGCCCAAAATATTTGCCATCCAGCGTTGCTGCTTGGAAGGTGATTTTCTTTCCAGCTACCCATAAGCTTGGCTCATATTCTATGGAAACCTTTTTTATTTCACCCTTCTTTAATTTATCAATCTTTTCCTGACTCACAAACCAGCCTTGTGGATAATTTTCAGGGGTTATAATAATATTTTCAAGGTCTTTTTCACTTTTCAAGCTCAATATCAATTCTTTTTCATATGTTTTCAAATTAGTTAATTTAATTGCTTCTTCCGGAAATTTAGTGTTTTCAATTTCAAATTCGATCGATCCGTCATCCAATATTTCATTGGCATAATATACTCTCAACAATGCTTTGAATTTTCCTGTTGTATTTAATGGGCGCCAATATACCTGGATATTTTTGTCATCACCGATGTTAAACATGGTTTCTTTCCCCCATATTGTAAATAAATGATTCGAATCCCTGAAAATATCCAGCCTTGTTTTGATTTTATATGAAACACTCCCAGGGTTGATGAACCTAAAATTCAGCTCAAAAGGCTCATTTTTTATGTAATTTTCGTATTTTAAATTCTGCAATTCTGCCATGAGCTTTTCTGAGATTTCTAGTTCTATTTTATTTGCAATAACTGATCCGCAAATTAAGATTGAAAGTAAAAACAGATGAAAGAACTTCAACTATACCACCTTTTCCAAAATTTTTGCCAGTCTATTCTTAGATATCAAAGTTACGATATCAATTTCCCCCGAATATATTCCAAGTGTCGTCAATAAATCACTATTAGCAACTATAGGATACTCTATATTTTCCCTGGGCATTATCGTCAACTCTTTGTCTAGTTTCACTAGTTGGCTAATATTTCCAAAAACAAAGAATCTAAGCGTAAAAGGTTCATTTAAATTATTTGTTAAATTCAGGAATTTTTTGCCTGAAGAGCCTTTTGGGATTTCCCCAATGTATAGATTGGTTCTATCCACATTCACGCCAACGTTTTCTAAAGTTAGATTTGGCTCTGTAATTTTAACTTGGCTGCCATACCTGATAATTTCATATTTGAAGAGTGCATTCTCTTTTTTTTCAAACACTCTGCTGCTTTCGTTCAAGCCATTGATTGGTTTAATTTTTAGCTTGATGCTATTGAAAAATAGGATTGAAGCCAATATCAAGGCTATGAAAATTATAACCAAAAAACCCTTCAACGAAATTACTACAACCTTTCTTTTAACCTTTCTTTTTTCCATTTTCATCTCTTGAATATTATATACAATAAAATTATTATAATGATCAATAATAAAATCCATAGGGGGAATTTAGATTCATCCTTTGTGACAACCTCTCCTGTTGGTATATTCGACGGTTTTGAGATGTGTATAGTTCCATCAGCTTCAGCAACACCAGTTAAGTAGCTAACAAGCCCTTTCACTTTATATTCACCCTCTTCAATATATTCATACCCCATCAACCCATCTAATTCTTTAACCTCGCCTGGCCTGACGTAACCTCTGTTTGTCAGGACCGTGCCTATGGTTTTTCCATCTTTATCAAGGACGTATATTTCACTTCTGTCTATCGATGTTGTAACACTTCCTGTATTCTTATAAAATATCTTGAGCCGCAAATTACTGCCGCTAAAACCATTTGTTGTTATATCTATTATTTTCCCGCTTCTTTCAGCATTACCCTTTACCATTAATATATAATTCATTGGGACAATTGCCTTCATGTTAATGCCTTCAGTTTCACCGACAATCCTTGGGTCCATTGATATTTCACCTATATGGTATCCTGGCTCGGCATTTTCTGGAACTTTTAGTACAAAAGAAACTTCTCTCATCCCTTTAACTAGGCTGGCAGATTTTTTTTCAGCAGTTTGATTAGCTGGAAGCAATTTCATTGGATTGCTCAAAAAATTTATCCAAGAGCTTGAATCTTCTTCTGAGTAAAATGGAAGTGAATTGTTATATTTCTCTTTTTGTAATATATTGATGTTGGAAGCTTTAATGGAACTCAAATAAACTAAAAATAGTTCGTCTGAAGGGGTTACCATGTAGAATCTTCCTATTTTTGATTCTCCAGGCTCAATTTCTCCTAGGTCAAGATAACCTGGAGATATACCGATTGATATGGAATTCAAACCGAAGCCGCTTTGAAAGGATGATATGAATAAACAAAAGCCAACAAGAAAAGCTAGTTTAAATTTTGTCATACATTAAATAAGGAAAATATAAAATAAAAAAACATCGCTTACACAGACGATGCATATACCGTCAGC
>CAYZVE010000005.1:0-22267 GCA_964481805.1 uncultured archaeon
GTTTCTTAGCATTATTCCACGTATCAATAAAATCTCCTTGAATAAACTGAGCAGTCGAAGACTTATGGATATGAATATCTTTTGATGTACTAACTTGCCCTATAGCCGCCTTCATCGTTTTTGTTCCACCACGCTGTTCACCAGCCGCCTGTTCATCTATAATTAATTCTACAACATGTGGACCTCTCACTGAAGTTTCTGAGCATGAAAGAAATCTTACATAACTATCACAATAAGTAGAAATTTTTTTAGTTGTATATTTAAGACAGTAAGAATTTAACTCTGATTGTTCACGCACCCAATATGAGACATATTTATGGATTTTCTCAGATTGTTCTGCTGAACCACCCATACATGAAACTCCCCAAAATTCATGAGTAAAAATTCTCCATGTAACATAAACTGCAAGAACAAAAGTTTTACCCGAATTATGAGCAAAAAAGCCACCATTTGTTAGAAAACACGGTAATCCAGAATCTACCTCTATGTCCCATACTTCCTTTTTACCTAAACTTTCTTTTTTCAATCCATAAGCAATATCATCATATTTGCTATTTAGATACTGTCGAGATTTTTTATCTGCCATATAAACTTCATAACCACCATGATGAAGTTTTATATTTGGATAAATGCCCAATCTATTAAAAAGTAAACATAATTGTTTGGCTAAAGTAAGTGATAAACCAGCATAAAGAGTAATTAATAATTGTCCTTTACGTTTTCCCTTTCGCTCATATAAATTGCCGTCTCCGAGTCTAAAGGTTTCAAGAAACAATTTTATCTGCCTATTAGAACATTTAAAGAGGAAGTTTGGAATTTCTTTCATTTCTTTCTTTTGACCATATATTCCTATCTCTTCTAACCATCGAATTAATTTTGATTTAGGCGAACCACGAAATCCAACTCTAGGTCTCGTCTTATTAAAATCATTAGAACAAATTAAATCCCAACCATTACCTTTAGAGTAATATTTTGGATTTACATTAAACTCATTTCTTGCTATTTCTTCACATTCTTTTAGACATGCGTAATTTGTATTAGTTATTTTGGGTGTTGAAGTATAATTGCCTTCTGAAATAAGCCATGCAAGAAATACTATTCTAGAATCAGAAATAGGATAGTCTTTTACATCATAAGACCCAATTCGTAATTTAATAGTTTTTGGCATTCGTGAATTAGATTGTTTGAAATAACTTAGTGGTTGCCAAATTATTTTCTTTTTTGCATTTGTAAGAAATAGATGGTCTTCTGTTCCGATAATCTTTCCACCAATAGAATTTTTTAACAGAAATACCTCTTTTAATCCATTATTGTAAACTCCAACTACTGTTTTTATTCTTGTGGTAATTCCATCATCAGTAGATACAACTCTATCGCCCATCTTTATTTTCTCTATTGGTTTATATGAACCATCTTCCATTTGAATAAGAGTTCCTTTTGCTAAACAACCTCTTCCCGCAACAATAATTGTGAATCTTACTCCTCTCTTAGTAACATCTAATAACCATTTCTTTTGGTCTTCAGAAAGGGTGAGTGGGTCACCTGTTTCTGGGTCAACTTTTAAAACTTCATGAGCAAATGCTACTGGTCCCATAATCTTCCATTTTCGTCTCCATTCCGCAAACCGCCTATGAACAGATGGGTCTTTCGTTTTCCATTTTTCAAGTAATTTAATTTCTTCATCAAATGCAGTTGGCATTTTTATTCCCTGAGTTTTCTTAATAATCTAACTCTTAATTTCCCTTCTTCTTGATATGTAAGTTTAATAAGATGACGGTATTCTTGAAGTACTGATTTTTCTTTGGTGCAACTATCCAAGACCGCTTTCAAACCAGCCACAACAGCACTCCCTTTATGTACTTCGTGTTTATCACCCGCATTTTTTAATTCATCTATAGCAAGTTTTAATTCCTTACGTGTATCCTGCATTTCCTTTCTTAAATCTTCTTCAGCCTGAAGAACTTTATCAATAGTAGAAACTCGGTTTTTCTTAATGTTACCAATCATATTAAGAATTTCTCTAGCCAACTTTTCTTCTGTGGGTGGACCTTCAAGTAATATTTGTTCATAAAATTCTTGTGGTAATTCCATATCAAACTGTATACTATTCTCTGTCATAAATGAAAGAATAATTTTTTCGCCTTCCATACGCCAACCTGTCATTGTAGCTTTTTCCATATAGGTAAACACCTAACCTTTCTACCGTTAAACTACTATTTAAGTTTTACGGCGATTCTTTGTCAATTTTTTGTTAAGTAATAACAATAAATTTATATACGTGATTAATCAACTATTTAAACAGTAGAATAAAATAAGAAAGTGATATATTATGGCTGGTCCATATCGAGGAGTAAATTTAGTTATTGAAGTTGAGATAGCTGGAAGCACATATACCGTAGGCGTTGTTGAAGGAAGCGATTTTGATTTTGGATATGAAGGTGGTCCAGAATCTTGTTATGGAACTAGAGTAAAAAGTCATAGTGCAGGCTCAAAGAGAATAACATTTACTTTAACAAGATGGTATTATACTGATACTGCCCAAGAAGACTTGTTACTTGACCTACTTATAAATGAAACTTCATTTACATTAAAGGGACATTTAATTAACAAGAGTGGAGTAGAAATATCTAATACTGAATTTGCAATAACTGGTTGTCGTTTATATGGTTGGAAACCGAGAACTGGTGGTGCTGAAGATATTCTTGGTGAAGAAGCAACAGGCTCAGGTACCGATTGGAGCTTTACAGGATTCGCACATACTTAGAGATACTCCATAAAAATTAATTGTTTAGTTTATTTCGTCTTTCTAAATAATAAAATGTCAATAATATCCACTAACAAATCTAAATTATACCAAAATTTTAATAGTGTGTATCCTCTTAAATCATTTGCGAAATGATGAATTAATTCATGTAAAATCAAATAAAAAGATATTCGTTCAATGAAAATCATTCCATAAAAATAATGGGCTTCATCAATACACATTCTAACTTTTTTAACCCATCTTTCCTTTTTTTCGTTCTTAATATCGTAGGTTTCACAAACATAAATAATCCATTCAATAAATTCTTCCCTAGATAGAGTTACTTTAGGAAAAATCATATAGATACGTCCTCATTAATTTTTCCAGCAAGTTTAAGAAATTTGAGATATTCACGAATTGTTCTAAGAGAAAGTCCTTCGAGTAATGCAAATCTGGCTATGATGGTTTCTACCTTTTCTTTTGGGTCTTTATTTTTAATTTGTATTTCAAGTTTTTTTATTCTGGTTCGCCTATCATGTTTAGGTGGTGGATATAGTCCGTCACTAGACATTAAACATTACACCGTTATTGCTTATATCTTCTATTTTTGCAATCAGTAATCGTAAACAATCGTAACATAATATTACTGTTTTGCCAGCTATTGTTATTTGTATTCCTAGTTTTTTAGGAAGTTTATCTTTTGGAATGTTTTGTGGGGTACAGTTTGAACAGACATCTCTAATTATGGTTATGGTTAACTTAGCGTCTTCATTCATTTTAATCATTATTTATTTATTGTTAACTTACTTATAAATGTTGCGGTGTGTGTGGTGTTGTGTGTGGTTGTGTGTGTGCCTATATTCTTGTCTTGTTAGTTAATTAATTATAGTTAATTAAGTAGTTAGTTAAGTTAGTTAATTAACAGTTAAGTAGATTGTATACTATTACTTTGATGCTTATACTGTTCTTTAAACCTTGACGGCGTACTGGTCCATTTATGGTCCAATTCCGTTAGTAACTTAAGACACAACCAACGGTTGTAAAGTTCTTAAGTTTTTAGGTTTGATGTTATGTTAGAATTGTTTTAGCATCAGATTAGAAGAGGGAAAAAGTGATATTTAAAGGTTATGGTGAATTTATTTTCTATTAAGCTTATACTGGCTGTAAAGAAAGATTTATATATAAGTTTAATGTTTAATCAGTTAGAATTAATAGTTGGTGAGTTAGTTGCCAAGTTTAGTTTGTGAATGGTGTGGCGGAACTGAAGATGTACAAATGGTTTCTGGAGTAGAAGATATTCCGATTCCACTATGTAAAAATTGTCGAAGTTTTGATGAGATTAAAGATATTGAAGATATTTTTCATGAAAAGGGTCCAGAAATATCTGATTATGTGCCACTAAAATAAAACTGTTATTTTTGCAGGAAAAATTTAAATATGTCGGTTTACCTTTATTTCATGGTGTAGTTGTGAATCTAAAAAAGACTTTAAAACGCTTTGATAAAAAGTTAGAGCGACTAAAAGCGTGTTTTTATGCTCTTGAAATAGGAACTGTTATATGTAGTTTGTTGGATAAAATTTTTACTTGTATTGCAATAATTAAATATGGAGCAAGCGAACAGAACATGTTTGGTGCGGTTCAACTTGTAGGTTTAATCGGTGTTATTCCAGCGGCGGTTATTGGATTTTTTGCAACAATACTTCCACTTGTTCTTATTCATTATGGGATTAAAAGATTTAATTGGAATAAAGAGAGGCATTACTGGGTTTATACTGTTTTCATGACAGTATATTTTGCAACATTTTTTAAGTTGGTTGAGGCTGAAATATATTGGTTTGGGTGGCTGTAATGAATACTGATTTTATTTTTCAGATTGTTTGGATTCTATTTTTTGTAGTTTTTATGTTTTTTGGACAAAAAATTCAAGCGTATCAACTTTCTATATGGCTTGAACGGTTTTTGTTTCGTCTGAAAAATATAAGAAATAAAATGTTTGAGATAGTTATTAAATATGTTGAATCAACTGGACATGGAGAGGATGTTAGAAAAAAAATAGAGGATTTATTTCTTGATTATGTTATAGTGGTTCCGAATAATTTGGACCCAGCAGGCGTAGTAAATAAAATAGAGCATGTTTTTGATGTAGAGAGACATCATTGGGAACAAATGGTTAAAGATTTAGCTCCTGAAGCAACTGATATACAAAGAAAAAACATGGAAGATGTTCTTCAAGGAATGTATGGAATTAACTTTTTATATAAAATGGCTAGGGACTTCTTTTTACAGGCTAAAAAAACGAATAGTTTTATTTTTATGATTCAAGCACAAATTTTGCTTCCGCAAATTTTTGAGTTTATGAAGACTTATTGTGATGCAATTAAATCATTCATGACTGGATGTCCTATAGGCGATGGAGTTGGAAGTGCTGTTGCCGCAAGAATGATTGGAAAAGCGAAGGTTACTGAAGTTGCTAAAGAGACAATTATGGCTGTGGTTCCGTTTAAAAAGAGAATTTTGCATGTAGTAAAGGCTGATGGACCAGCGGGGACAGTTGGAAGACCTGATGAAGCAGTTTGCAAAGTTGTTAAATCTAGAAACGTGAAAATAGTTTTGATGATTGATGCTGGTTTGATGAATGAGGGAGATAAAAGTGGCGATATTGTTGTTGGTGTTGGTGCGGCTATTGGCGGTTTTGGTAATGAAAGATTTAGGATAGAAGAAGCTGTTACAAAATATAAAATTCCAATATATTGTTGGGTAATTAAAGAATCTTTAAATGATGCTATAACAGCGATGCGTAAAGAAATAATAGATGCGGTTGAACCAACAGTTGAGAAAATTAAACGTTTTATTCTTAAAGAAACTAATGAAGGAGACGAAATAATCGTTGTAGGCGTGGGTAATACAATTGGTGTTGGAAATGGAAGGTGATTGAATGGACTTCATTATATTTATAGTATTATCATTTATTCTAGTTTTTATTGTTAAACTTCTTATTTCTAAGAAAAAAGTGGAAGAATTTAAACCGTTAAAATTGTCCACGTTAGTTGAATGTAAATCATGTAAGAATTTTCAGACACGAAATTATAAAGATGGTGACTATTTATATCAACATTCTGGTGAATGCAAATGTGGCGGACAATTATGGATAACCAAAATTTATAACGTTGAAGAAACCGAAAAAGAACAAAAATGGCGACAGTATACTGAAAGATTTGCGGTGTAATAAAAAATCTGTAAGATATTTCATCAATTTATGAAATTTTATGTATAAGCTCGTTGAACATATTCACTAGTAGAAACTTATTGTTTAATCACATATTTAAATGTTCAATAATCAACTTCTAAATTGAATTGGGGCTAATTAATCAATTGATTAAATCACCGTAAGGTTTATAAGGGACAATTTCTATTCTTTCTAACGATGAAAGATGAAAAGAAAAATGGAAAATATTAAAATTGGAAATGATAATCTGCGTGGAATGTTTCTTGATGCTGATGATGAAAGAATTGTATTTATTGATTTACCGTTGACTACTGAAGAAGTAAAAACTACAAACGGAACAATAAAAAGAAGTTTTGGAGAACTGGCTCTCATAGGCGACTTTCATTATGGACATGAAGAGTTTTCTCATAACGTTTTAAATGGATACCTTAGTTATTTCAAAAAGAATCCACATATTCTTTTAGGTTTAATGGGTGATTATGTTAATTACGGTGAACGAACTTGGCATATTAGAGATGAAAAAATGGATATAGATGAACAAATAGAGGCTTTTACGGCTGATATGAGACCATTTAAAGACAGAATTAAATTTATGTTATCTGGAAATCACGATGAAGGATTTATCAAATTAACTAAATCCTATCGTTTTCTGCGAAATTTGGCTTTAGAAATTGGAATAGACCTTAAAAAATGTCATATTGAGAAACCGCAAAGAGGATGTTGGGTAGTAGTGAAAGTTGGAGAAAAAATCTATGGAATGTATGTTCATCACGGTTCAACAAATGCTAGAATTAACAGAAAGCTTCAATTACAACGTATGGGAAGTAATAACCAAGTATGTATTGTTGCTCATGGTCATACACACGAATTAAGTTGGGGTGAACGGCGAACTTTTAGAAGTCTTGAATTCGTAGATGGGAAACCGAAGAATATTGTGCGGAGACAATATTTAATTTCTACTGGTTGCTTTTTGAGGTATCCAAGCTATGCGGAAGCAAAAAGTTATCCATATACTGATGTAGGCTGTCCAATAATAAGATTTTATGCTGACCAATCTGAAATTGATATTAGAGATTTAACTGCTCATTATAAAGAATATCTTGCTAAAGGCGGAGTAAAATTTCAAGGAATACATCAACCATTATCTGAAACTATGAAAAACACATTACACAAACCATCGAGATATGGGGTGAACCCGAAACGCCTTTCAGAGAAATAAGTCCACTAAAAGACTTTATACGAATTAAAAGAACTGGACATATAACAATCTCTGTAACTCTAATGAAATATTTTAAAGATAAAAAGATTAGAATTTTTCATGATAAAGAAACAAGGAAAGTGGGGTTGAAACCAGATATTGAAGGATATAAAATCTATGAAGGAAATCACAGTAGAAGAATTAGTTGCCATCCTCTTGCTAGAATAGTAATTGGTGAATATTATCCAAAATGGTCAAAAGAACATAAAATGCTAATTTTTTCTTATTAAACCGTAAGGTTTATAAGTGAGTTTGTTAATCTTCTCTTTAAGGTGAAAATAAAATGAGTGAAAAAATAACTGAAGGTGTTCCCCCAATAGAGAAACGTAGTATGGTTTCAGAGGCGGATATAAAAGAAACTGTTGAAAAAATTAAAGAAGTTCTTTTTAAAGAAGGAACTGTTGCTCCATCTGTTGATGTTTTATTGCTTTTTGCGATAGAGAAACTTCATGATATAAATGAGAATCTTAGACGTATCGCTGACGCTTTTGAAGGGGCTAAACAACAAACAACAATAGAAAAGAAAACTGAAGAACAACAACCGAAGCCGATTGCTCCAGAAACAGTATTTTCTCCAGTTGCAGAACCAGCAGAATCACGGGTGGATGAGATAGTTAAAGCATTTGAACCAATTAAAGAACTAGTTAGAATAGATGTTGAAGCTTCAGCACAATTTGTTTTGGTTTATCCAAGTGGCTTTTTAGGTGCTGACAAATTTGCTAAAGTTGGTGCTGTATCAAGAACTCTCGGCGGAGAATATGTAAGTCAAGGAAAGAGAAGCCACTTTAAAATTCCAAGATTGGCGAAACAAACTAAATTGGCTAAAGAAGATACAAAAACATCAAAATTACCGTCATCTCCAATTAATGATGTTAAAGCATTGTTTCCAGAAGAGTTGGAGAGCATGTTGAAATTTGAAGAAAAAGATGGCGATGTTAAAATTAGTCCAAGACAATTCTTAGGTTCAGAAAACTTTGCTAAGATAGCTTCAATAGTTCGTGGAATCGGCGGGAGTTATGTAAGTCAGGGAAGAGAATCACACTTTAAAGTTTCAATAAAGAAAGCATAGACACAAGGAATGTAGATTGGCTTGTCATCATAGACATAAGGTAAATGAGACAAGAAAACGTAGTTTAACTAAGACTATAAGTTTTCGTATCATAGAAATTATAGTTGACGTATTCATTCTTTTGGGTCTTATGAAGACAGGTATGCCTGAGCTTATGATTGCTGGTGTTGGGGCTATTTCAGTTGAAGCCGCATGTGGTGTCGGATATTATATTTGGGAGCGGTTATGGAATCGAATAAGCTGGGGAAGAATTATAAAAGATATATAAAACATTCTTTTTTTGTTAATTATTAAGATAAAATTTATATAGTTGAATAGTGTAATTTTGTTTAGTGAACATTATGAAAGACCCTAAAGAAGTTCTAACCATTGTTGAATATGAGGGATATGAAATCGAGGAAGCCCGTCTTGTTTACGCTCAGAGAAAGGAACTTCCAGATGATGTATTCTGTGGTCCAGATAAAACATATCCCTCAAACGATGCAAAAAGTGTAAGAGACTCATTTGAAAAATTATCAGAATTTGGTAGAGGTCTTCCAAAATCAGTTGCACTCACAATCTACCAGAACTTGCTTAAACATGCGAAACGATATGAAATTGAGCATGACCAGAGTAAGTTTAATTGGTTGATTGATGGGAAAAAAATTAAGGAGATAAATATGGAAAAAGAAAAAATGCTTAAGTGGTTAGATGAAGAAATCAATACAGATTTAAAGAACATGCCAATTGAGGAAGCCTTTTGGATTGCAAAAGCAATTGGAAAGAAAGGTGCTTTGAGAAAGGCTTTAGGTGTTAAGGAAGATGAAACGATTCCCGAATCTATTCTTGAGAAGATTAGAGATACTGAAACTGGAAATACGGTAATCTTTAAAGGTAAGAAAATTACTGTTACGACACAGTTGAAAAGACGTGCCATCTTAGCACTTAGGTTAAGTAAAATGCCAAAAAGAGGAAGAAAGTAAAGGTTCGGGAGAATTAAATTGCCAATCGAGAAGACTCCCAACTTTATTCGTATTAGAATAGCTAATCCTAAGCAATTTGTTAGATTTTTCGTTAAAGTTATTGGAAAAGGAATTAGAGCGGTTATGGGAGTCAGAAAGGATGGTAAATCTCAAATTCAAAGTTTACTTTTTCCGAGAAGCCGTTTTACCTTGGTTCAGGCTAAAGCATGGGTTAAAAGTCACGGATATACAATAGAAGAGAGTTATTGGGTTGAAGAAGTATTGATAGATTCTAATACGATGGAACTTGTCTTTGTAGAGAAAGTTGCGAAGGATGATGAAGAAGTTCCAAAAATAAATATTAAAAAAATGAAAAAGGATGTTTTTAAATGGTTAATCGAATAGAAGAACAATTTATTATGTTTCCATTTGAATATATTTCTCCAGTAGAAGTTACTGTAGAGGAATCATTAACAGCAACTACTGGCACAGCCATTATTCATGGAACTCTTTTGCGTGAAGGCGTTTCTAGAAATGGAAATCTTTATACTATTGATGAAATGAAGAAAATAGCAGGACAGGCAGAGGGTATACCATTGTATGTAGGAACTATGATTAAACGGAATCCAAATACTGGAAGAATACAAACAGGAATGCATGCCAATATAGAGAAAAATCGTGTTGGAAGAATTATAAAAACCGTTTTTGATGAAGCTAAACGAGTAATTAAGTTTTGGGCTGAACTTGTAAATACTAAAGAACATCCTCATATAATTGAAGAAGTTAGGAAAGGATGGGGTGTTAGTATTGGTGGTATTGCTCATAAAGCTAAAATTGTCATAAATGAGGCTGGAGAAATATTACGTAAAATTCTTGGAATGGTACTTAATCACGTTCAACTTTTACCACCAGACAAAATTACGGGTGTTGTAGGAACAGAGATTGAAAGCATAGAAGTTCAAGAAAGCATGATAATCTATTGTGATGATGAAACTGGTGCCTGTTATACTAATACTGGCGAAGTAGTTAAATCAAAACCAAAACCCGTGAAAATTTCACTAGATTTCAAATTCTAAAATTTTCCAAGGAAAAACCAAGCGGCAAACTTTTCTTTTGGATTATATTTTCTAGTAAATCTTTGTAAATTTATTAAGCATGATTCGCAAAGAAATACAATATTTTCTGGGTCGGTATTATATATATTTCCATCTATATGATAAATTTTTACATCTTTAATGTATTTGCATTTTTCGCATACCCACTTATTTGGGTTTTGCATCCAATTTTTTACGAATTCTCTATTTTTACCCCATCGTTTTAAAAGACCAATATGTGCATATTTTATTAATCCTTCTTCAATAAATTCTCGTATAATTCGTGATTTACTTTTATTAGTAAAAGCACTATATTCTTTTAGAAGATTATTAAGTGTTATGGTTATTCTTGTAATTACTGTAGCTATTTTTTGTTCGGTATCTTTTTCCTCAATTCTATCAAGAACAATATGGTCTATACATGCCAAATCTGCATCTTCTCCAAATAATTCTTTAGCCTCCTTCGGTGTTCTTTTAATATTATGTCGGTATCTTCTATGGCTGGGTCCATAGATTTTTACTGGTTCATCCATCCATTGATGAAGTTCAGTAAACTTCTTTCCATATTTTTCAAGAGAGAATTCTTCATGAATTTTTAAGCTTGACATGTATTACAACTCACATAGTTTTTTGTATACGTATTATTCTATACATAACATTTATATTCAAGTATTTAAATGTTATTATTTAGTTAAACGGAAAGTGAAAGAATATGTCAGAAGAAAAAGATATAGAAAAGGAAGATGGTGCTACAGCAGGAAAATCTGAACCACAGAAAATTGAAGTTGAAGTTGGAACTAAAGCGTTTCAAGATTTAATGAAACGTCTAACTGAGAAGGAAGAAGAAGCCAAAAAACTAACAAAAGACCTTCAAGAAGCTATGGAAGCAAAAAAACAAGTTGAACAAACTCTTGAAGAAGAGAAAACCGTTAAAGAAGACTATGAAGAAAAACTTAAAATTCTTACAGAACAAAAATTTGCTGAAAAGAAGAAGATACTTATGGATGCGGCTAAAGGACTCGTTGTTAATGCGGAGCGAGTTAAACAAATCGAAGAAGGAATTAAAACACCAGAAGACCTTAAAGCTACTGAATTCATGCTTAAAACTCTTGATGACGCTATTAAAGCAGGTGAAAAAGCTCATAAAAGAAGTGGATTACTTGAAACGTTTCCAGATGCAAAAGAGAAGATAGAAACCGCTGGAACAATGGAAGATTTAACTAAGTTAGAAGAAGAACTTAAAAAATTGGCTGAACAATCAGAGAAAGAAGGACCCGAAAAACAAGCTCGACTTGAAAAAAGTATTGAGCCTGTTGGTAAGGGTGGCGGTGGACAAGTTAGTTTGGAACAACAAAGTGGACAAGGCGTTTTTAAAGGAAAAGATTATGAATCACAAGAAGCTATGATTCGAGACCTTTATAAGAAACAACATAGTGGCGACCCAGAAGAAGCCGCTGAAGCAAAGGCAATTTTGGATGAATTGTTTAGAAAGTGGAGTTCGGCAGTTAAAAAGAAATATGGTCCATATGGCGAGCATTTAGAGTTAGAAAAGAAGAAACAGCCATCTTTGAGAAAAATAACTAAAGAAGGCGGTGCGGCATAATGGTAAGGAAATTAAAACGGGAATATCCAGTTTCTCCTCAATTAGTACATGTTAGACAATGTATTCATGAACAACTTACTGTTAGAGGTAATCAAGTATTCTATGAAAAATGGCTCTTTAGACCTGACGAATTTCAATGTCCAACTTGTAAAACCTCTAAGAATGTCGTGTTTATGCGTGTTGACATTCTAAATAATGTTGTGCGTTCATGTACATATTGCGGATTTACTGAACCAATCTACGCTAGAAATCCTGATACTGGTGCCGACCAAGCAATTTTGATAGAATCAAGAATTATGGCTAGTAGTGCAGAAATTGTAGACTTTGTCAAGCGAAATAATATACTGAGGCAATTTCTACACCCAGTAGTATTCAATCTGTTGAAAACTCAAGCAAGAAAAAGCATAGAAGAAATAGAAGCAGAAATAGAAGAGTAGTTACCAATTAATCTTCCCCCTTTTTTTAATATTTTGTGTAAAGAAACCTTTATATATGATTAATCAATTGATTAAGTAGAAATAAAGGTGAAAGAATTGAAAATAACTATAGAAGAAGTACTCCAAGGCTCAGATATTAAGACCGCAATAGCAGGAGGAGGAACTCCAGATTATCCGTTTCTTATCTATGCTGAAGTGGCTGAAGGTGCTCGAAGAAATCTTGCATTTCTTCAAGTGGTTCAGGAAGATTTCAGTTTGATAGGAGCGGTTGGTCATACTATTGAATTTCTGAAGGCTGATACACCAATAACTGCTTCAGAATCAACTGAAGCACAAGTCATAGCTGGCATGTCAGCACAAACTAAGTCAATCTCAAGTGTTGAACTTGCTGTTCCAAAAGTTATCTGGTCCGCAGTTGAACTTTCAGATATACTTAGAGAAGATTACCCGAATGTTGAATGGGTAAGATTATGCCTGCGTGATATGGGTAAATCAGTAATGGAAACATTGGATGCTTTGGTTTATACTGCACTTTCTGGTTGCAGTACAGTTACAGCCACTTGTACCAATTTAGATTATGATGCTATTACTGATGGTTTAGCGGCTATGGAAAACAACAATTGGGTTGCAGACCCAGCAAATCCGCCATTCTTGATAATGGCACCTGACTCAGCAAAATTGATAATGCGAGACACAGACTTCGAGAGAACTGAACGTTACACAACCTATGAAATTAGTCGTATGGTCCAAGGTGAACTTGGTAACTTTGCTGGATGTCGTGTGTTGAAGTCTCCTCATCTAGACGGTAAGAAATATGCATTCATTGTATTTCCGCCAAATGGTCCTTATGGTCCAGTTGTCGTAAATGCATGGAAACGTAGATTAACTGTGAAAGACGAATATGAAACGACAAAGGCTTACACATATATTAATGTAAGTATGCGTGCAAAACCCGCAGTAATCCAAGCCAAAGGAGTATGCAGAATAGAAATTTCAAATACACCCTAGGCTGAAAACGGACATATCCTAATTTAGACCTATCGTGTAATTTTCCTCTTTTTTTATTTAATATTTTAACTATAAATCTAACCATAAAATTTATATAGTTGTTTATATATTATTGTTATTGTGATATAGCTATGCCCTATAAAGACCCTCATTGTCAAGCGGCTGTTGAATGTCGTAAACGTGCTCAAAAGAAATACCGTGAAAAACATAAAGAACAACGTAGAAAATATCAACGTGAAGCATATCCATAAAAATTTTGTTTAATTTATCAGAAAGATTTATATATTTAATCTGTTATTTTTGTGGTTAGGAGACGTTAATAGGTCTCGTTAAAAAGGTGATAGTATGGCTTATAGTGATGAGAATGATGTTTATGAAGCGACTGGATTAAATAGTTCTCTAGTTCAAAATTTAAGTGGAAAGACTGCTGAACAAGTAACCACATTAATTAATGGTTATATTGCTAAGGCTGACCAGAGGATTAAACGTCTTTTAAAAGTTCCGATAACCGTAAGAAAAGAACTTCACTTGTTTAATTATAATAAAACCATCGAATTAGGTCCTCATGAAGATGAATTTGAATTTTTTGGTGGATGGAACCCAGAAAACTGTGTAGAAAAAGTTTATGCTTTATTTACTACAACTGGTGATAATGATTATCGAGTAAAACTTCCATATCCTAAAGATTGTGATGAATTAACCGAAGATGTTACTGATATGACTGGAACCAACGCCACTTTAACTAAAGATACAACTACAAAAAAATGTGGTACTGCAAGTGTTAAGGCTGTGTTTTCTGCGGCTGGTAATTTTTACTTTCCGCAAAATACTAACATGAAAAAGAATATTGAACCGTGGAAATATATAAGTTTCTGGTTTAGAACCGATGATAAAACAGTAACGTTTACATTAACATTATATGATAAAGATGGAAATTCCACTTCTGAAACATTCACATTGAATTTTAATGATACGTGGGAAATAGTTACATTTGATATTGAGGAAGTTCTTTCAGATATAGACTGGGGAACGACTGAACTTCAAAAGATAGAAATTTCTGCCGATGGTGCCTGCACTTGTTATTTTGATAATTTCAATTTTAATGATGGTTATTTCTGGACTTGCCCAGAAGGTTTAATTTGTTGGGCGGACCCAGATTCTACTCCACAGGGACGTGTTAGACTAACTTATTCATATGACCCGTATAAAGTTACTGTTCCAGATGATTTACTTGATGCATCTGCTAAACTTGCTGGAGTCAAATTACTTGATTATGTTATTGGTTTAAGAGTGGCAATGCACGGATTTAAACAGATGACTTATGATTTGGATGCGATTCCAGATAAGATAGCATTAGAAACTACTAGAACAAGACTTGCAAAAGAAGTGGCTAGTGCATTGGCTGGAATTGGATATGGAACTCATGAGGGTATCGGGGTTGCTTAATTATGGTTACTGAAGGTTATATGTCAGATGTTAAAGATGCTATAATGACACATATTAGTCAAGCCGACAGTTCACTTCAACCTAAAACCACTCATATTATAGGTAGTTTTGAAGAAGATATTTGGAATCTTAATATAGACAAGATGCCTATAGTTACAGTTAGGATTGGTCCTTCAACCGACCACGAAGTTGCTTATGGAAGAAAAATTCTTAGCAATGAAAGTGGAATTTATGTTTCGTTCTTTTTTACCGCACATATTTTTCATGTTGTTTCAGGAAGTGGTGATATATCTAAATCTGCAATGGATTTAGCGGAGAAGATTAAAACTAAATTGCTTAAATCTGATGATGCTGTTAGTGGGATAGCATTTTATAGAGATATAGTAACTAGAGAAGCTAAAATTAATATGCATAATGTAAATCGTGTAGTTTTAGAAGGGTATGTATTCGTTAAGAGACCTCTTTAATTCTCTTTTTGACCGCAAAGTTTATAAGTAGGTCTATCTATTTTCTTTATAGGTATAAAATATGGATATGACAATTGATAATAAAGAGGATGTCAGAAAAAAGCAAAAGGCGAAAAATAAGTTCTTTAAAATTGAAGTCGGTAAACAATATGTTGATGCGGAAAAACATGAAACGCCAAAGTCTTTAGAAACATGGACTTTAGAGAAACCGATAAGCAAAGAATGTGTAGAAACGCTTAACCGATGTTTAAGTGCGGCTAGATATATTGCTAATGAACTTAATGAAGGTCCAGAAGTTAAAGATAGTGTTACCAAAAGAACAATTCTATTAAAATATGTCTTACATGAGATTATTTTTAGCACATTCTTAAATGGTTATATGCGTATTGGACTCTTATCGGAAATATTAAATGACGTTTATATGGATGCTGGTGGAAAAACCAAAATATTAATGATGCTATCTCAACTTAAAACTTCCATCGCTTTGAAGAAAGCCGAGGAAGTAAAAGAGAAATCTGGAGCGTATACCGCATGAGTGAAATTCCATCTGATTTACCAGTAAGCAATGTTATTAAGGTTATTGAATATAGAGAACATTATAAAACGCAAAAATGGTGGTGTTTTACTATACTCGCAAATAGTTTCGGTCATGATGGACTTTTGACATATTTATTTATTAATCGGGATGGAAAATGGAAACGCAAACAAAAATTCTCAGTTAAAAATGAGCAGTTTTGGGAATCAATTAAAAATGCACATGAAGAACTATTACCAAAAATCGGAGTAATAAAGTAATGTCAATACTTCAAAAATTTAAAGAAGCAATGATTGAAAGAAAAGAAGGAATATTTAAAGATTATCTTGATAGACTTGAGAAAAAAGAGACGGTTTCATCAACATCAGTATTGGAGAAATATAAACAGGAACAAAGTGAATTTAAGATAAAAACTGGCACGTTAATAGATGATATTATTGGTGGTGGCGTTCCAGAAGGAAAATCCATGCTGTTATATGGGGCGTTCGGTTCTGGTAAAACTCAAACTTGTTTTACATCGGCGGTTTTATGTCCAAATAGAGTTATTTACATTGATACCGAAGGAAGTTTTCGGGCTACCAGAATAAAAGAAATTTGTGAGGCTAGAGGTTTAGATTTTGAGAAAATTGCGGGTAAAATAGAACTTAAAGAACCAAAGAATTGGTTTGAACAAATGTTAATATTATTCAGTTTGCCAGCACCAACAGATTTGGAAGATGGAAAAATAGATTTGATAATTTGTGATTCAATCTCAAAACATTTTAGGGGTATTGAATTTCTTGGTCGAGAAAACTTAGGTATTAAAAATGGTTTAATACGGGAATTTATTCTTGCTTTGGGTGAAATAGCCAGAATGCACAGAGCCGCTTTTGTATATACTACTCAAATATATGATACTGTTTCTGGTAGTCCGATGGCGGGTCCAGTACAGACTCAAAAACCAATTGGTGGACGTTCAGTAGAACATCAGCCAGATGTTATTCTTCATTTTAGAAAGGGAAAAGGAAATATTCGAGTTGCTAGAATGGTTGACTCAAGTTGGAATCCATTGGGTGAAAGGTCATTTGTTATTAATAATAAAGGAATAGATGTTATTCCAGAAATGGCTAAAGTTCGTTCAACCGAAGAGGCTAGGGCTGAAAGATTTAGTAAAACTCAAAAACAAGAGAAACTTAAAGGACGGAAAAAAGAGGAAGAAAGTGAAGGTGAGTAAATTTGGAATTTTCTCTTTCTCCACATGTTAAAGCCATTCTTTGTGGTAGAGGAATGTGTAAGGATAATAGGAGATTACTTTGTTCTGCACCTAATTGTCTTTATCATCCTAAAGATAGTACCGACCCAAATTTTGGTCGTGATATACGAATAAAAGGATATGTTGTCTGTCCAAGATGTGGAGCTAAAACCGATTATGAAGAAAAGGAATGGAGTGATACTGCTCAAAGTCCAAAAATCAAATGTGTTGTCTGTAATAAAATTATGTCACTTAAACGTGTAATTTGGACTCAAAAAGTTATTTCTAAACATAGACGGAATAGTCATGAATATTATCATAAGGAATGTTGGGATAATCTTTTTATAGATATTCCAGATGAAGAAGAATCCGCTCATTATTATGGCTATTATAAAGATAATTTAATTGTGCGGTTAATTAAATGGGCATCAAAAATATAAAAATAAAAGAATATAAGATGAGATACGCTGGTTCTAGAAAAGGTAAGGGAGTAACTATTACTTTGCCATTTGACCCAAGGAAGGGAAAATGCGAGGCATGTGGAAAATCTAAGAAAATGGGCGAAATTAAAAGTACGGCTTTACATCATTGGTTTTATGCTTACCAGCCGAAAACGGTGAAGAAAAATCCTTTACTTGCTTTAGAAAATACTACTGAACTTTGTTATTATTGTCATACTCAAATTGCAGACCCAATTCGTGCTCTTCTATATGCCAATCCTAAGCGTGTGGCTTGGGTTGTAAAATGTCTTGATAGAAAACAAAGAGAAAAATTTGTTAAAGTTCTAGAATCAATAGTAGAAACTTTAAGGCAAACCGAAAAAAATGTGAGTCCACTCGCTAAGAAAATATTAGAGATGAGTAAAAAATAATGCCAAGAATAAAATATAAACCAATCTTTTATATTGCACATACATTTGGTGAGCGTCATTTTGTAAGGGATGAGTTTATTCCGAAACTTCATAAACTTGGTATAGAAACAATTAATCCATTTTATAATTCAGATGGGACATGGATGGAGAGGCGTCCAGAAGTTCGATTGGTTGATGAAGGTGGTGAATCAGCGGAATGGGCTAAAATTGTCAAATCTAAGTCTGTGAATATTGTTGATACTGATTTGGATTTAATTCGTAAAGCCGATGGAATTATTGCTTTTATGCCAGAAGGCTCTACGGGTACAACTTGCGAAATCTGGATATGTGGTGGTGTGTTTAAATGGTTGGAAAAAATAGGTTATTCAATTGAGGAATTTCTTAATAAACCAGTTTTTTTAGTTACTACTTCTTCGAGACTTTTAATGCATCCATGGTTAAAATATGCCACAGTAAGAATGTTTAGGAGTGATGAGGCGTTTTTAAAATATTTGAAAAAAATGTTACCGAAGATGAGGCAAAAGTTAAAGAAACGGCGGGAGAAATTAATTAAATAATGAAAGACCATGTAACTCGTCAACAGTTTCTTTTAGAGTTTTTTGGACCGCTAGGTCGGGAACTTGGTTCTCCAGCTCAACATTTTACGGATAATCCTATGGATATTTTTGAGCATGTTGAAAAGTGTAAACGAGAGAAAAATCCAGCTTTTATTTCGGTTCAACCAAGGACCGCACATTATAAAATTTATGGAATCGAAAAAATATTTTATGATTTCGATTTCGGGAAAAAAAGTAATAAATTTACTGAACGACAAATTGCGAAACATAGAGACAAAATGAAGAAGGAAATCAAAATTTTTCTTTATCATCTTCTTAAAACTGGTATAAAGCCACTTATAATAAAAACCAGAAAGGGCTATCACGTTCATATTTATTTTGACCAGATTTATCAAATAGATAATGATACGGATTTTTGGAGAAAAGTTTATAATGCACTCCATGAACGATTTACTAAATCTAACCGTCATAAATATAAGTATATTGACACAACATCCGATGAGGATATATTTCGATTATGTAGAATTCCCACATCAATTCATGAGAAAAGCGGAGAAGAATGTATTATTGTAGATACTAAACTTAATTCAACTAAATTAAGAAGTGTTGAGTTTTACAAGATGTATGGTCTTAAGCGGGATGATTTAATTAAATCTATAGAATGGGTTAAAAAGAATGAGAAAAAGAGAAAAGAGGGAAAAGAGGCGATTGCTAAATTGAAAACTGAAAAAAAGGAGAGTTGGGAAACGGAACATAGTTTTGTTGGTAAGGTTCGTCCATGTTTTCAAAAGTTTATGAAAGCTGGTGAGGCAGACCATCAGACCAGATTGGCTATGGAAATTGAGGCGTTTTATTGTGGATACAAAACTAGAGAGGCTCTAGTAGAATGGTTTAGGTGGGCTAATGATTGGGATGGAGACAAAAGTGGAAGTGAATGTCGAAAACAAGTTGACTGGTTCTTTAAAAATAAAGTAGACGAATTTCGGCACGGTGAACCCAAATGTAAAGTAAAACCTTATAAATGTAATACAATTAGAAAGTATGGCTGGTGCATAAAAGAAAACTGTCCAATTTATATTAAACAAAAAAGGAAAGGTAAAATTGGCAAGACCTAAAGAAAAGAAACGTAATGAAGAAAAAACTCGTCGTAAATGGTTGAATGAGTTCCAAGAGATAAAGAGAGGATTTGAAAACTATGGCAAAAAAGAAAGAACTAAAAAAAATAGAAGGCGGAAAAAAGAAAGTAAGTCAGAAGAAGCAAGGGATAGCTAGATATAAATGGCTTAAGGTGGTCTGGTTTAAATTTGATGAATTAGAGAGTCGTATTGATAGGATTGAAGATGCCGTAAAACTTATAAGGGAGAAATTAGAAATAAAAGATGAGGTTAATTAATGACACCAAACAAAAAAATACGTAAATTTAAGAGTGGGGCAACTCGTGATATTGATTTGGGGAAACCCGACTATGAAGGATTTCTTTCTCCATTAGTTATAAAGCGATACGGCGACTATATGAATAAACACAGATTACAACCAAATGGTAAACTTAGAGATAGTGATAATTGGCAACGGGGAATACCAAAAGAAGAATATATAAAAAGTGCATGGAGACATTTCATGGATTGGTGGCTTGAACATAGAGGTTTTGAAAGTCGAGACGGAATTGAGGACGCTCTCTGTGCTATAATATTTAATGGTATGGGTTATCTCCACGAAATATTAAAGGAGAGAGAATATGGAAAATCTAAGAAAAAATCTGAAAGTTCCCATTAATTGTTTGTATTTTTGTAAAAGTTTGCCATAAAACTTAAATAGTTCTTTATCCTAATTAATCAGTTGATTAAGGTGAATTCATGAAGTTTAAAATCTTTGGTAAAGAAATATCTGTTAAGAAAGAAGAAGAGAAAAAATCGGTTTTGCCAGAGAATTTAAGTGAGCGGGCTTTTGCTGATTATGTTAAGGAACAAATGAAGAATACTGGTAGAACAGAAGCTCAAATTTTGGGAGAAGTTTTTAAAGATGGTTGGTTAGTATGGATGGTTGAGGAAAGCGGTGGAAGTGCTCAACTTGAACTTAGCCAATTATTTAAAGCGGGTAAAAAACCAGACGATAAAGTGAAAGAGTATATTCGTTTAAGAGAAAATTTTGCTCCAATCTCTAATTGTGTTGATTATCTTATAGATAAAATTATTGGTGGTGGAATTGGTGTAGTGATAGATGACCCGTCAGATAAAAATCAGAAAGAACATAAAGAAGAATTGGAAAGATTACTTGAAGATATTTATCAAGATGAATATAAACGGGGTCTTCGGACTATTTTACCCATTCTTGTTAATGAAGCTTTAACAACTGGTTCTGCCGCCACTGAAATAACTTATGACGGAGACAAAACTTTTTGGGATTATGCAGAAATATCAGAAACGGCTAAAACCGTTCAAATTAAAGGGAAACCCGTTGAAATTGTATTATATAATACTAAAGAACCGAAATGGAATACTGATTTAAAAGGACTTGATAGACTTAAAATTATAGATAGAGCTTATGAGCGGTTTGTTGTTCAACGTGACCCTAAAACATGGGAAATAAAATATTGGATTCTTGATGAAGGTAAATCGGTTCAACCTATAACTTTGCCGAGTGGAATTGTTGTTAGAAAACTTGTTGGTAAAACAGTGGCTGGTACTTATTTGCATCCTTGGCAGGTCTTCTGGTTAACACTAAAACAAAGAGGTTTTGATGTAAAAGGAGAAAGTGTTATTAAACCAGTTTATGAAGTATCTATTTTACTTGAAAAAATTCTGAAGGCTGTAGGAGAAGGAATTCATAGAGCGGGAAACAAAAAATACTTTATTATTTGCGGTTCTGCAGACAGACCGTGGAGTACGCCACATATTAGAAATGTTCTTCAACAATTAAAGGAAGCCAGTAAAAAGAACTGGTCTACTATTCCTATGCCTATGGGATTTGATATTAAAGATATAGGTGGCGAAGTATTTGAAGCCGACCAAGTTGTTAATTATTTCTTAAAAGTTATAGCTGGCGGCATGAAAGTTCCAGCGAAAGTTTTAGGTATTGAAGTGCGAGAACAAAAAGAATATTCATATACAGAATACAGGTCAAACCTTCTATTAGCTATTAAACATCAATTGTTTAAACGTCATGTTTGGTGTAAGCATGGAATGAAACGAACTAAACAAGGCGGAAAAGGAGAAGAACCAGTTTATATACCAAATCCAAAAATCAAAATTGAGGGGTTATTTACTACTCCACTAGAAGAATTAGAAATATACATTAAAATGTTAAATCCAGCCAATCCTATTACTCCACAATTAAAATTGGAAGCTGAAAAGGGAATAGCCAAATTAATGGGTTGGGATATGATAGACTTTCCTACACAAGAAGAATATGAGAAGAAATTAAGAGAACGTGAAGAACAGGCACTTAAATTTGGAAAATCCAGAGTTGTTAAGGTTCCATCAGAGAAGGAACAGGGTGAACCAGAACCGCAAACTGTAGAACGTCAAGAGAAAAGATTAGAGGGAATGCGGAAAAAAGGAGAAACTGAAAAAGGTAAATCTAAGCCGATGGGTGGAACACGAGAACCTGCCGAGGTTAAATTGAAGAAATTGCACAACCAGTAGCACAACCGCAAAAAGTAGAAGTTGACGTGACAGAAATGGGAAACTGTAACCATAAAATTTATATAGACGTTCTCACTTATAATTTTTAGAGTTGAATTTAAATGGTGGCAACAGTAAAAGTAGAAGAGATAACAGGTGC